>CAZXCR010000018.1:0-12017 GCA_964639315.1 uncultured Treponema sp.
ACTCTCTCAATCGGCGCTTAAATGATTAATTGCAAAAAACTCGAATTTTGACCTACTAACGAAATTCTCAGTTAACAAAAAAATCTTCTTTTTAACCAAAATCCCCTCCTTAACAAAAAAAATCCGCCAAATTCTTTTTGACCAAAACAGTCATTTGAATTCAGCGGATTTTATCATTTAGAAAAAGTCTTTAAACCTTAAATTTATCTACCTGCGAGCCAATATCTTTTATTGAATCGTATATTTTGTGTGAAAGTTCAGAAAGCGAAGTACCAGTTTCGTTAATTTTCTTTGCTCCCTGTGACATTGATTCCATTCCGTCTTTTATGCTGAACGTTGCATCCTGCAAATTTTTAACTTCGGCAAGAATTGCTTTGTTACCTTCTGCCATTTCGAGTGCTGCAGTTTTTACTTCATTAGAAGTATCGTTCATACTGTTAAGAGCTTCCACAATTTGCTTAGAACCAGCGTTTTGTTCAAGCATTGCATTTGTAATTTCGCGCACAAGATTTGTAGTTGAATTAATTCCGTTTGAAACTTCATCAAATGCGTCAGTTGCTGACTGCGATGCGTTTACAATTGCATTTATTGATTCAATAATCTTTGAAAGTTGCTTTCCAATCGTTTGTGACTGCGAACTAGAGTCTTCAGAAAGTTTGCGGATTTCGTCTGCAACAACACTAAATCCTTTTCCAGCCTCGCCTGCGTGTGCTGCTTCAATTGCCGCGTTCATTGCAAGAAGATTTGTTTGCTCAGCAATTCCCGAAATTACAGCGTTTGCTTCCTGCAACATTTGGCTTTCTTTTTCAATTTCATCAATCCGCGAGTTTACATCGTTTTGTTTTTGAACTCCGGCACTTGCCTTCTTTTCAAGTTCCTCAAATGACTGGCCCATCTTCTGCACAGAATTATTTACTGAATTAATGTTGCCAATCATTTCTTCAACTGCAGCCGAAGCCTGTGTAACTGCCGAAGCCTGCGATTCAATCATTCTATTTAAAGATTCAATATTTGCCGCAATTTGATTTACAGCACCGGCGGTTTGATGAACAGAATTTGTTTGCGTTGTAACCTGACTGCTCATACTAAGAATGTTTCCGCTAATCTGCGAAATTGCCGACATTGAATCCTCTGTTGAAGTTTCAAGAATTTCGCCCGCACTTACAAGCTGTTCCTTAGATTTTTTTAACGCTGAAATAATGTTCTGAAGTTTTTCTGAAAAAAGATTAAATCCGTCAACAACCCGACCAATTTCGTTGTTTGACTTAATTTCAATTCTCTTTGTAAGATCAGCGTCTCCTGTGGCAATGCCGCGCACTGTTTTTTCTACAAGGCTGATTGGCTTAATATTTTTGAAGATTATGAGCGCAGAAAATAAAACTATAAAAATTGTGATTATAACTCCGCAAATGGCAAGTTCAAGTACAATATTTCTTGCAGTTTTATTGATTGCTTTTTCACTCATTACGAGCATAAGAGTCCAGTTTGTGTATTCAACCGGAGAAGAAAAAATTGTTTTTTTGCTATTGTCGGCGCCTTTTACTGAAATGATTTTTTGTGTTTTTTCAGTAAAGATTTTTTTCATTGCACTTAATGCTGAAGGATCTTCTTTGTTTACCAAGCTAAGCCCGGTTTTGTAAGCCTGCGTATTTCCGCTTGTAACAATTAAACTTCCGCTGCCAGAAAAAAGTGTTGCATTTCCTTTTTCGCCAAGATTAATTGCTGTTACAAGGGATTTTAAATTATCTTCTCTAACAACTCCGCAGAAAAATCCTGTATTCTTGCCATTTTTTACAACAGGTTTGCAAATGTGAATTACTGAAATTCCTGTGGTTTTAGAAGCAACTGGGTCATCAATATAATATTTGCTTCCGTTTTGCATTATTGCCTTAAAATAATCGCGGTCGCGTACACTAGTTTTTGAGCCTGTGTCTGAATAAAAATCACCATTTTCATTAACGTATGCAACATAGTCGTAAAGTGATTTGTCGCGGTTGGCTTCATTTTTGTGCAGCCAGTTTACAATTTGTTCCGTACTGCCATTTTGACTTACTGGTTCCGACTTAACATAAAAATCAAGACCTGTAAAATATTTTTCAAGAGTTGCTTTTAGCAAATCAGAGTATGCGCGGGAAAATTCAGCGTATTCTTCGTTAGTTGATTTTTTTAGTTCAGAACGGATTGAGCCGTTTATAAAAAGTAACTGACCAGTGCTAAAAACAACAACTATGGCAGCCATAACTACTGAAATAAAAATGCCTAGATTACCTTTTTTTTGTTTTTGCTTTTGTTCCATAAAAAATTCATCTCCTAAATCAACTTGTACCTTATATTATCGGTCAGATTGTAGAAAATGCAAATAAAAAAGCGGAACTTCCTTGAAGTGAAAATTCCGCTTTCGTAGTAAATTCTAAATGATTTTTTATCTTAAATCCTGAGTTTTTATCCAGTCTTGGTCAGTGTAAGTTCTGTTTTCGCCTGCCATTGACCAGATGAAAGTGTAGTTTCTGGTTCCGCAGCCGGAATGAATGCTCCAGCTTGGATTTATTACCGCTTCGTCATTGTGCATTATGATGTGGCGGGTTTCCTGTGGTTCGCCAAAGAAGTGGAATACTGCCTGATCTTCTGGAATGTCAAAGTAAAAATAAACTTCCATTCTTCTCTCGTGAGTGTGAGCTGGCATTGTGTTCCAAACTGAACCCGGTTCAAGATGTGTAAGTCCCATAGAAAGCTGGCAGGTGTCTAAAACATCAGGGTGAATGTACTGATTGATTGTGCGTTCGTTGCTTTCTTCAAGACTTCCCATATGAACGTGTTTTGCGTCTTCGAGAGTAATGCGTTTGATAGGGAAAGCTTTGTGTGCTGGAGTTGAATTCATATAGAATTTTGCTGGTTTTGAAGAGTCTGCGGAAGAAAGAAGAATTTTTTTGCTTCCCATTGGAACGTAAAGTGCATCAAAATGATTTAATTCGTAAACTGTTCCGTCTACTTCAACACTGCCTTTTTCGCCAATATTGATGATTCCAAGTTCCCTGCGTTCAAGAAAATAATTTACGCCAAAATCTTTCATTGGATCGATGTTTTTTTCAAGGTTAACTTTCTGATTTACTGGCATTGCACCCAAAGTTACAATTCTGTCTACGTGCGAATAAACTGCGCTTACGTCATCAGCATTAAAAATATTCTGAATAAGAAATTCCTTGCGGAGTTCTTCAGTTGTCATTTTTTTAAAAGGCTCTTTGCCTGTGGAATAACGGATATCCATTTTTTTTCTCCTTTCTTTCAGATAAAATTTATGGCAGTTTTTTTAAGATTCGTATTTTTTGTTGTAGTTTGTCCAAAATTCTGTGTCGTTTGCCTGCGTAAAACATTCTGCGTGTTCAATCAGAACTTTGTTATTCATTCGCTTTAGTCCGGCTGTTAAATGCTGACCTAAAATCTGCGGAATTTCTGCGGATTTTTTTTCTTTTATAGCCTGAACCAAAAGACTGTGGTCATTTAGCATTTGGTTGTATTCCATTGTGGCTTCGTAATCCAGCATTCTAAAGCGCGTGTATTCAATTTTTTGTTCCTGAATAATGTTCCAGATTGCAGTGCAGTGCTGATGTTCAAACCACGTAAGGTGAAGTTCGTTATCCAGCTCATAGAATTTATTGCGGTCAATATTTTTTTGTTCCACAAGAATTTTCTGAAGGCGGATATTGTGTTCGAGTTCTTCAATTAAAAAAGCATCTGGATTAGAAGCTATAAAATCCTGAATTACAGAACTTTCTATTACGGTTCTCATATGTATAATCTGATAAACCTTATCAAGATTTAAAAGACTGGCATAAGTTCCGTAATAAGGTTTTGTTACAACAAGTCCAATGTCGCTTAAACGCTTTAAAACTGTTCTTACCGGAGGTCTGGTAACTTTGAAACGGGAGCATAATTCTGATTCTACAAGTTCTTCACCGGGCTTTATGGTTAAATCAAGAAGTTCCTGTTTTAGAGTTTCAAAAATTTTTTCGCTGAGGTCCGAACCAGAATTTGTTACTGCCATATTTTCTCCCGTAATTTAACTGCCTGATTTTTTTGCCGGAAATTTTACCGGTTTAGTTTTTCAGGCAGAATTTATTTTTTATTTAGGCTGTTTGCCAATGTAGGCAAGAATTCCGCCGTCTACGTACAGAACGTGTCCGTTTACTGCGTTTGATGCGTCTGATGCTAAGAATACTGCAGGTCCCTGAAGTTCTTCTGTTTGAAGCCATCTTCCAGCCGGAGTTCTTCCGCAAATGAAGGAATCGAATGGATGGCGGCTTCCGTCTGGCTGTGTTTCGCGCAAAGGTGCTGTTTGCGGAGTTGCAATGTAGCCAGGTCCAATTCCGTTGCACTGAATGTTGTCTGCGCCGTATTCTGCACAAATGTTGCGGGTGAGCATTTTTAAGCCGCCCTTTGCTGCAGCGTAAGCACTTACAGTTTCTCTTCCAAGTTCGCTCATCATTGAGCAGATGTTGATGATTTTTCCGTGACCTTTTTTAATCATCTGTGGAATTACATTTTTTGCCACAATGAACGGTGCAACTAAGTCAATGTCGATTACAGCCTGGAAATCGCTGCGTTCCATTTCTGTCATTGGAATGCGTTTAATGATTCCGGCATTGTTTACAAGAATGTCGATTACGCCTAAATCCGCGTTGATTTTTGCAATTGTGTCTTTTACCTGCGCTTCGTCTGTTACGTTACAAACGTAGCCTTTTACTTTGTCTGCAACTCCGGCTTCTGTGTAGGCTTTATAACCTGCATCAACTTTTTCCTGGTTGATGTCACAAAATGCTACCTTTGCGCCTGCTTCAATATATGCTGTTGCAATAGCAAAACCAATACCATAAGTTGCACCTGTAATGAATGCAATTTTTCCTTCGAGAGAAAAATCTTTCATTTTCATAATGAATTCTCCTGCCAAAGAACAAAATCTGAAACTTCAATTCCAGGTTTTGACTTTTTTCGTTTGATATTGACTGCCTGTAATTAAAAAACATTATAGCAATCTTAATGTTTATATCATAGTCTTTAATTTTTTGTTTGTAAACAAAAATGATATAAAAAATACAAATTAGATATCACTTTTTAATTGACGTATCACTTTTTGAAGAATATAATTTGTTCTGGTTTTGAAATTGACTAAAAAATTTAGCCCGGATTGTAGCGGCGCGCGTTTAGCGCGTTCTGGAGCGGAGCGCAAGAATGGAGGCGAAGGCCGTAACCGCGCAAAGCCGGTTTTGTAAAAAAGTTTATGCCGAGCGCGGTTAGCGCGAGAAAAGGATTTTTTTTGATGTAAAAAAATTTGCTCCAGAAAAAAAATAAAAAGAGGAAAATATGAACAGAGTTGTGGCGTTTGGCGAAATTTTGCTGCGGTTAAAATCGATTGGGCACGAGCGGCTTTTTCAGACTCAGAATATGGAAGCAACTTTTGGCGGTAGCGAAGCGAATGTGGCGGCGGTTTTGAGTGAACTTGGTCAGGAAACTTCTTTTGTAACGGAAGTGCCAGACAATGCGCTTGGAGATGCTGCAATTACTGACCTTAGAAAATTTGGAATTTGCACGCAAGATGTTGTTAAGAAAAACGGTCGGCTGGGAATTTATTTTTTAGAGGCTGGAGCGGGTCAGAGAGCTTCGAAAGTTATTTATGACCGCGAAAATAGTTGTATTGCGAATGCGGATGTTTTGGATTTTGACTGGGACAAAATTTTTGCGGATTCGGCGTGGTTTCATGTGAGTGGAATTACTCCGGCGATTAGCGAAAAGGCTAAAAATGTAACTTTGCAAGGAATGAAGGCTGCCAAAGAAAAGGGGCTTATGGTTTCGATGGACATTAATTATCGTGCAAAGTTGTGGCAGTACGGCGCTGATCCAAAATCGGTTTTGCAAGAAATGGTTAGTACTTCGAATATTTTGATTGCGAATGAAGAACATGTTAGAAAATTTCTTGATATAAATGTGCCTGGTTTTGATGTTAGCAAAGAAGGTTTGCCGGATGAATATTTTGTTTCTATGTGCGAGCTTCTTAAGAAAAAATTTCCGGATTTGAAGTGCATTGCGCTTACCAAAAGGCGTACTTATTCTTCTGATACAAATGATTTTAGTGCGGTTCTTTACGATGCTGATAAAAGAGTTTTTTATGTTTCCAAAAAATATCATATTGAAAACATAGTAGATAGAGTTGGAGGAGGCGATGCTTTTACTGGAGGTTTAATTTACGGACTTTTGAATTGCGGAAATTCAAAGAGTGCTTTGGAGTTTGCAACCGCAACTGGATGTTTAAAACATACAATTCCAGGCGATATTGCAATTCTTAACAAGGCTGATGTTGAGGCGCTTATAAAAAGCGATGGAGCAAGAATACAGCGCTAATTTTGCTGGCGAGGGGAATGGCGGGTTACTGATAAATTTTTTTGTTAAGAAGAAATTTTATTGGTAACTCGCGGAATTTTTTGTTAACTGAAAATTTCGGTGGTTGAGCCTGTCGAAACCATCATTTGTAAGTAAGTCGCTTGATTTCGACAGGCTCAATCGGTGCTTAGATGGTCAATTGTAACAAACTCGAATTTTGACCTAACAAGAAATTCTATCAGTAACTGGCGGATTTTTTGTGTGCAGGAAATTTTGTTGGTAACCGGCGAATTTTTTTGTAACAAGAAATTCTATCAGTAACAGGTGGCAAAAATTTTATGCTGTACCGTCAAAAACCTGATGTGCGTGTTAATTGGCAGTTTAACACGCACATTTTTTTTTTGACTGTCGAAATGCGGTGGTTAAGAGCGTCGCAAGTACCAAATGTTCTTGTTATGCTTCAGTTCCGTAAACTTCGATTTGCGTTAAGGCAGGGAAGGGACTTGGATCGTCAGCCTTTATGAGTTTGTAAAAAGTAAGACTTTCTATTGTTTTTTGCGGAAATTCAAAGAACTGTGCGTCTCCTCTTTTTTCAAAATTCACTGTGAGTGAAGTTCCGTCAGAAAAATCAATTGTGCCAGAAGTCCACCAGGCATCGTGAGGAAAATCTGCGCGTAAATAAATTGCAATTTTGCTGGTTTTTATTTTGCGGCCAAATTCCAAATGAAATTCTGCGTCTGGATTTTTATTGATTCCCCAACTTGAATAAGGCCATTCGCCGTGGAAAGTGTTTGCCTTGTAACCGTCAATTGCGTTTCGGCTTGCGAAAACACTTTCTCCGCGAGTTTCAACATTTGCCCAAGTGTGCGGAAAAAGCGAGGTGTTTTCGTGGCAGTCGTAAGGGTTTAGTGCAAGATTTTTTTCAGCATCAATTTCACACTTTTGAGCCTTGCGTGCGTAAAGATAATGTCTTGTTCCGCAAAAGCATTTTGGATTCCAGCTCATTTTTTTCTCATTGAAAGGAATTTCAAGTTCATATTTTCCGTTTAAATAAGCAAAAGTCTGCTGAATGCAGTCGTCCAGGCTTAGAACAATAAAACAAGGATTTTCGTCTGCTTCAAGACAAATTTTGTCGCCTTCCTGATATTCGCCGTCGTAAACCGCTGAAAGTTCATTTTGTGCGCTTTGACTAAAAACCGTTTCGCCATTTTTGTTTGTAATTTTAATTGTGATTTTCATAAATTCCTCCGTTTACAATCTGTTTGCAATTCGTTTACAAAAGTGATTTTTAAATTTTTACAAGAACTGAATTTCTATTTTTTTGCTGAACTTTATTTGCGCTCTGTAAATAAAATCTGGCCAGGCAGTTTTTAATCTGGTATCTTCGATTTTAACTTCTTCGATTTTTACAGGATAAATTTTATCAAAAATAATTTCTGCAAAATTTCCAAAACTTAATTTGTTTTTAAAAAGTTCCGGTTTTTGCGAAAAAATTAATGAAAGAACAACGTCGTCTTTTTTTTCATCCTGAACCTCGTATTCATCGCAAAGATAAATTGAATTTTCCCTTGCTTCCACAAATCTTGTGTAAAATTTAAGTCCGGCTTCTTGCGGATAGGCTTTTTCAAGATTCATTTTGATTTTGTCTTTAAAAACTTCTACATTTGCTGCCGAAAATTCTTTTCCGTCTTTTTGCATAAAAGAATTTATTGTGGGAATATTGTGCCACGCACTTTGCATTGTCCAAATTTCGTAGCGCTGCGGACTAAAAGTCTTTTGCGAGTAAGTTTCAACGCCAAGGTCAATTAAAAAAGGTTTGCCGTTTTTGTAAAGAGTTAAACTGCCAGTGTCGTTGTGATTGTGAGAGTCAGCATTGCAGCCGGCTTTTACCGCAAGACAAAAATTTTTTTTGTGAACAATAAAAACGCCCGTGCTTTTGTACCAGATATTTTTTTCTGGAATTTCTTTTTCTGATTTTTCAGATTGATTTTTTGCAAAGGAATTTATTTTGTCATCATAAAAAATTCCCTGAAGAAGATAATAAATGTTTGCCTGTTTTAAACTTGAACTTGTGCAGAAAAGAAGTTTTTGTTCTGCGCTCGAAATGCTCCAGTGTTCTGCGGCAAAACTGCAAAGTTCATCTGACGAAACGCTTTTGCCAAACAGAAATTCTCTTGCGCCACAAAGTCCCGCAAGTGGCGAACAGTCAGAAAAATTAAAATAATATTTTGTGTGCGGAACATTCATATTCAGAATAAATTCTGCAATATTTTTTATTTTTGGAGACTTGAAGCTTTCTGATAAAATTCCGCCAGTCACCGTGTTGATTATGTCTATGCAGTTAAAAAGACAAAGTGCTGCGTGCCGGTAATATTCTGCGCCTTCTGAACAGCAACCGTCATCTCCGTAATCTTTTAAAAAGCAGTCCAGCGAATAAAGTGATTTTTGAAGGATTTTTTTTCGCGTTTCAAAAGTCTGCGGAGTTAAAAATGCAGTGAGTAAAACATTTTGCGTACACCACGGAGTCCAGTTGCACATTGCTTCGTCTTCGTTGCCCATCCACCAGAAATGCGAGCTTAAATACGGTTCAATGATTCTTTCGTTCAGAGTTTTTTCAATTTGAGGACATATAAAAGGTGAAATTTTTTCAAATTGATTTTTTAAAAGATAATAAATGACCGCAATTTGCGCTCCAGTTTCGCAGGCAAATAAATCTAAAATCGGGCGGCTTGGGTCTGGAAAGTTAAGCTGCGGAGTGTCTCTGATGTAAGAATTGTGCGCCGGAAGTTGCCAGGCAGTGTGTCCGCAAAGAAGAAAAATTCCGTCAAGAATATTTTCAAGGTACTTTCCCTGATTTTCAATGCACTCAGCCAAACTTTGCAGCGTAAGAAGATTGCGAAAGTTAAAATATAAATTTTCGTAGTTTTCGCGGTTTCCAGTTTTCGTAAATTCCAAAAATGCGCTCGGTTTTAGCTGCGGCCATCCGTTTTTTTCAATTTTTTCTGCTGATTTTTTAGCTTCAGTTAAAATCTGATTTTTTATGTCAGAATTTATGCGGCTAAAAAAATCAGTTTTTTCTGATTCTGCAAAAGGTAAAAATTCCTTTAGTTCGTGAATTTTATCAGAATATCTGGAAAAAAAATTTTCTAGCATACAAGCATCGTTCCTATTGAATTTTCGCCTGCACTTAAATCAAAAACCGTAACCTGCCCAAAGCCGGTGCAGCCTTCAGCTAAGAAAGTGTCGGTTGGAGTGGCGTATTCTTCGTGCGCAATCACCACAAGATAAGAGTGGCTTCCCTTTGTAACTTTTAGTGCCTGAATTTGAGAATCCGCAAAAGTGATGTTTTTAAAATTTGACTTTACCGGCACAAGTTCGATTTTAAGTTCCTGTGTTTCCTGAGACGAATTTACTGAAATTGCCGTAAACATTGCCGAAAATCCGCTTGCTGACCATTCACTTTGAAGCGTTTTGTTTTCTTCAAAAGCGTTGTAATGGCGCGAAATTCTTGTGTCAGTAATGATTTGCTTTAAAACCGGAGTCTTTGCAAAGGAAATTTCGCAGTTATTTTTGTCGCTTGAATAATACCAGTTTCCTTGCAAGTCCTGTATGATTTTTCCGGAATTGTTGAAGTGCAGGAAATTTTTGTAAGTGTGAGTTCCGTTTGTATAGAATTCGTCGCATAAAATAAAAATGTCTGGTTTTATAAAAATGATTTTTCTGTTTGCAAAAACCCCGCCATTTTCATTTGTCATATAGCCTAAATGACCGCCTTCTGCATAAGCGTATTTTGGAAAATCTTTGCACACTCTGTTTACTGCCTTGTCGAGTTTTCCGCATTCCCAGCTGTCCACATAAGTGTAAACGCTTTTTTCATCCACAATTGTTGTGTTGTGCGCAGTGCTGTCTTTAAATTCAAAACGTTCTGGCTTGTTTACATAAGTGTAGCGTCCGCCGTCAATTAAAATGTCTTCGCCGTTCGCAAATAAATCGATATGAAGCTGATCTGAATGTCCGTGACCGGCGCCCAAAGTTCCGCAGTGAAAGTGAAGGAAGGTGTCGTTTTCGTTCCAGCCGCTCCTCAAATAGAAATTTCCGCTGTCTGGCAAAGAAAGAGTTGTGCTTTCAAAATGTTTTGCTTCAAGTAAGTCGTATTCTTTTGCTTCTTCAGCGCCAACTTCCCACGCAGAATCAAAATCAAGCTGAGGATAAGCTGAACCTTTTAAAATAGAATCTTTAAAAATTGCTGCCGCCGTTGTTGTAATGTCGCGCACATCAATTTCGTCACTGTCGCCCATTGAAAGTTCATTTCCGTCTGGTTTTTGCCAGATTACGTTTACAAGACACATTTTATGAACTTTTTCTTCAAATCCTGCCGGTAACTGAATATTGTTGCGCTTTGCAAGAATAAGCACCGTAAGATAATTTTGCGTTACTTCGTTGTGATACATTGGACTTTGTTCCCACTGTGTTCCGTCTGGGTAAACTTGAATTTTTAACTCTTCATTCAATCTCCAGATTGCAGTTTCGCGATATTCTTTTGTGCGGTCAGTTTCTGGGAGCATTACGCCGGCAATAAAAAGTCCGTGGTTTGCAAGAACGCCCCAGTTGCTCATCAAATTGTAAGAATTCCACACGGTCATTAAAAATTCTGCGTGTTCGGTCATACTGAAAATAAAAGTATCAATTACTTTTTCTGTAATATTTGGGCTGCCCTTAAAATACATAATTGCCTTTGTCCAGTATTCAAGGCGGAGTCCTGTTTCCAAAGTGCGCCAGGCTTTTTCGTTTTTCTGCGTGTGCGGAACATTTTTTACCCAGTGGCACATTTGGTCAGCAAAGGCTTTTGCGTATTTTTCATCTTTTGTAACTGCATAAGCCTGACCTAAACAAATCCAGAAGCGCATTCGGTTGAAAGCATAAATAAATTCTGGATCGTCGCCAGGCATATAAAGCCAGTCAATTTCATTTTTAAAAACCACCGGTTCTACTGTTTGCTCCATATCCCAGCGTAAGTCAAATTTAAATTCCTGCCTTACAACTTCGTCTGCCACCCTAAGAATATGATTCATTTCGTCTTTGCAGTTTTTCTTAACATAATCTGCGGTAAACTGAATGTCGTTGAAGAAAAATTTTTTATTCTGACCGTAAAAATCCTCTGCTTTCATTTTATTTTGCCCCCAAAAGTTTTTGTCCTTTATTTTTTTTTTCGTTTTGCTGATGATTTTAATTTTTTTTGTTCAGCATTAATTTTTTACCAGTACAAATTCCAGTCTGGATTTAAAATTCGCGTAAGTGCTTCCATATAAAAATAGTCGCCCCACGAAACGCATTCATCAACTCCTTCTGGAGTGCAGGTGTTAAATGGTGATTTTTTGCTATAAGTTCCGTGCAGAACAAGTCCGTTTGATTTTGAAAAATCTTTTACGGCATAATTGTCTGCGAGAGACTTTATTAAAATTCGTGCAATTTTTTCGTATTCAGCATTTTTAGTTTGAACTGCCATATCTAAAAGTCCGCAGGCTACAATGCTTGCCGAAGATGAATCGCGCGGTTGTATTTCGCCATTTTGATTTGCATTTTCATCGTTAAAAATCATATCCCAGTAAGGCACGTTGTCTTGTGGAAGGCGCGAAAGAAAGAAA
>CAZXCR010000019.1:0-11951 GCA_964639315.1 uncultured Treponema sp.
CATTTCTTACCACTTGCGTTAGGGATTGTAGCCGCGCCGAAGGCGTTGCGTAGCAATGGAGCGATAGCGGAACGGCGAAAAGCCCGACCCGACGCTTGCGGCGGGTAACGCCCAACGAAGTTTCAAGGGTAACGCCCAACGAAGTTTCAAGGGTACGCCCATCAAAATACATCACAAAAAATTTTTCATATGCGGAGGGAGATTGCATTCGATGCTAAGAGTTTTTCCGTTTTGCGAAGGGATTGTGAGTTTTACGGCGGCAAGTTGCAGTTTTTTTATTCCGGCACGGCGAAGTTTTTTGTTCAACTTAAAATCGCCATATTTGTCGTCAGCAGCAAGCGGGGCTTTTGCATTTGCCATTTGTATTCTGATTTGATGCATTCGTCCTGTCCCCAAAGTTATGCGCATAAGATAAAGCGTAATTTTTTCTGGGCTGACTGGAGTTCCTGAACTAACTGAAGCGACTGTTGTAACCGGATTTCCCGAAGTAACTGGGGTCTTTTCTTCCTGACTGCCAGCATTTTTTTCATCAGTAGCAATAGCAGTGGCAGGCGGCGGAATTTGCACAGAAATTTCTTTTTCAAGTTTAAAAAAAGTTTTTGCACTCTGTATTTTTTTGTGTGTTGAAATTTCAAAATCCAAAACCCCACTAGCGCACCTTTTTCCATTTACAAGCGGAAGATTTGCACAAAGCGCCATATATTCTTTTTTTACGTTTTTGCTTCCAATCAGATTTGTCCACTTAGCAGCGGCGGCGGAATTTTTTGCAACAATCAAAAGTCCGCTAGTTTCCTTGTCCAATCGGTGAACTAAATAAATTTTGTAAGAAAGTTCCTTTGAAAGTTCTTCGTCAAGGGGATGAGAAATTCCTTTTCCGCCCTGAACCGAAACTCCTTCTGGCTTGTTGATTATAAGAATTTCATTATCTTCATATAAAATTTGAGTTTTTAACATAGCTTCCCTAAAATTCTGTCGATATATTAAAAAAGCTGATTATTTGGGTCAAGGGAAAGTGAGCAAAATCGACTGAATAAAAACGGTGATTCTGCATCTTCTGTGCTGCCAGTAAATCGATTTTTAAAGAGCCGTTAAGCCGTTCAAAAAAGGAGACAAAATGAAAAAATCAAGAATTTTTTTTGCGTTATGCTTTTTGTTTAGCTTTGCACAAGAAATTTTTGCAGTCCGCACAGGATTTTCCTGTTTTTCAGAAATTGTAAGCATTGACCTTCCAGAAGGTTTTTACACAAAAGATTCTTCTAGCGACGGAAAATCTTATCTTTTAGGCTGCGACTTTTCCACTTCGAACGCGGCTATAAGAATTTACGATGCAAAGAGATTTTCCACTGCAAAAGAAGCGCTCGATTCTTCAATGAAAAATTTAAAAGTCAACTTCGAAAGTGAAGAATTTTTTTGGTACTCAAAGGCTTCTGCATTTAGTGTTTTTGACGGAAACATTGGCGGAATTTATTCGCGCGGAATGTCAGCAGCAACGGTTGTCCCAGAAAATTCAAGCGTGATTTTTATAATGCTTTGGACTTCGGCAGAAAATTTTGAAAATGAATATCCACTTTTTGCAAGTTTTTTTGACGGACTTTATGTTGATATGCAAAGCTATTTTAGCAAGGGAATTTTAACTTCGTATCTTGATTCAGAAGAAATGGAAAATCTTGAAAGCGGAACTGAAGAAAAAATTGATGTAAATCTTGAAATTGACGGACACCAAATCAAAACAAATCTTTTTGCAAAGGACTCAACTTTTGCCCAAGAATTTATTGAAAGAGAATATCAGGTTTTGTGCCTTTACCAAAAAGATTCAAGATGGAAAGAAGCGTGGCAAAGATTTTATCGCCTTATTTTTAGGGATTCTTGTGCCAGACTAAAAAAAGCCTCGTTCGACATCTACAATGCACTTGCGCCTTACTGCGCTGACGAAACTGACTTTGCACAAAAACTTTTAAACTGGGTTCAGGAATTTAACTACGAAAGAGAAAGCACTCAAAGCGACTTTGCAAATTTACCTTCAATACTTTTAGGGGGCGGTTCAGACTGTGATTCAAGGAGTCTTCTGCTTGCAGTTTTGCTGAACGAAGTAAACATTGATAGCTGCATTTTTGTAAGCGCAGAATATTCGCACGCCGTAGCAGGACTTATTTCTTCGCACCCAGGATTCAGTTTTGAAGCCGAAGAAAAAAATTATCTTGTAGGCGAAACCACCGCAAAAAATCTAAACTGGGGCAACATAAGCAAAGACCAGGCAGACAGAAGCAAGTGGATTGAAGTCCTTTTACCGTAAAAAAAAACGCTGATAAATTCCACTAGGACTCTATCAGCATTTTTAGTAATGGGCATCTGGTAAAAAATCATTTTCAATGCTTTTTTAGAGGTTTCCTAATCATTAAAAATATTTAGTTTACGTTTATTTTATAAGAAGATTGTACGCTTCAAAAGAATCTTTTGCATTCAGTAAAGAATCGCGCAAGTTCTGTTCCTTTAATTTTGAACTGAAAAACGAAAGCGTCTGAAGATAATAACTGTGCTGATTATAAGAAGCCGCAATCATAAAAAGAAGACGCACAGGCACTTCGTCAATCGGCTGAAAATCAATTATATCACACTTTGAAATTCCAACTGCCATAACAAGATCTGTAACGCTCGAAAGTCTTACGTGCGGAATTGCAATGCCACGTCCCAGCGCTGTTGACATAAGTTCTTCGCGCTTTAAAATTTCTGAGTGAAGTTCTGCTCCGTCTTTAATTTGCGGCGCGGTTGCAAGAACATCTGCAAGCTGAACAAGTGCATCGTGTTTTGTCTGATGATTAAGAAAAACAATGCGCTCCGGAGAAAGTATATTTTTTACTTTTACAGCAATTTCTTCCGAAGAAACAACTTTTGGAGATGAAGAGAGGCGCTGATTAACCCATTTTTCAATTTCTGACTTTTTAAAACGCCATACAGTTCCAATTTTTCCGCTTGGAATTTCGCCCTTCTGCGCCCAATCATAAACGGTTCTTTCGCTTACACGCAAATACTTTGCAACTTCTTCAATAGTCAAAATGTCGTCTTCCACTTTTTTCCTCGCAAAACTAAGGTGATGACCTAAAATTTATTTTTTTTTAGAACTTTTTAAATTCTTTACAAGTTACTCAAAGGATTATTCAGATGACTTTCTTTGAAATAACCTTGAAATATTTTGCATTCAATGCGTTTGTTTGTCAATATCCGCAATCGTTCGCAAAGGGATTTGTTTGGTAGGAAGAAATTTTTTGTTAACAAGTGCAGCGCGGGTTACTAACAAAACGTTTTCTTTTGCAGAAAAATTTATTTGTTAACCACAAATTTCACTTCAAGTACGCGGGCGGGTTACTAGTGGATTTTTTGTAAAATAGTTTTTTTTAGGTCGAATTTCGAGTTTTAATTAGAAAGTTACAAAAAAGGTGTAGGAAAATGCAAGACCCGGTGGTTGAGCCTGTCGAAACCACCATCTGTAATAGACTGCGAGTATGTCGCTTGAGACTTTTTGCGAAAGCATATTCTAGTGTGTCGCTTGATTTCGACTCTCTCAATCGGCGCTTAGATGATAATTTCAAAAACTCGAATTTTGACCTTTTTATTTTTTCTGGAGCGAGTTTGTCGCAAGCGACAAACTCGCTAGCAAGCGTAAGCTTGCAGTTTCATTCAAAACCTGCGGTTTTGAACGCTTCGCGCTGCTACAATCGGGGCTAAGTTTCTTTTCTTAACAAAAAAAAATCC
The DNA here is from genome assembly GCA_964639315.1 of uncultured Treponema sp. GTDB lineage: Bacteria > Spirochaetota > Spirochaetia > Treponematales > Treponemataceae > Treponema_D. The sequence continues at coordinate 3,751 of CAZXCR010000019.1, forward strand.
CTCACTTAACAAAAAGTCCTTTTACGGATAAAATCAACGAATTATGAGCAGTAAAAAAAAGTCTAAAAAAAATCTTTTCATTGCAATTGGAATTTTCTGTTTTTTATATATTATTCTTGCGCTCAAGCCGCTTTCAACTGAACTTCATTTTAGTCCGCAGTGGACACAAAGCATTTTTAAGGCAGAAAAAGAAATTTCTCCGGTCAATTTTAGCGACGAAAATCAACTTTCTGAAGCGAACAAAAACGAAATAACCGGCGAAAATAAAACCGTTACAGAAAAAGACGTTTTTATTCCATTTAAACTTGGTCAGAATATTGGATATTTTTCTCCAGACGGAAAAATTTACACTAGAATCGCATATCCGTTTAAGGCAGCAATTTCTGAAAATTTTTACTGCACGTACGGCTCTTCAAACAGCAAAACTCCTTTTTTTTCTCCAGACGGAAATTTTTTAGGCACAATTGAAGAATCAGGATTTCCATTCTTCGACAAAAACAGAATTTTTGTATTTCTACCCGGCGGAAATTCTTTTGCATTTTGTTCAAATGACGGAAAAAAATTGTGGACTTACGAAAACTACGCGCCAATTACCGCCTTTGCTTCAAGTGAAAACGGAATTGTAGCGGGCTTTAGCGACGGCAGCCTTGTTTCGCTTTCAATGGACGGCAAGGTTGACCAGAATTTTGCTCCGGGCGGCAGCGAAAGCGAAGTAATTTTAGGCTGTGCAATCAGCAATGACGGCAAAAAAATTGCAGCACTTTCAGGCCACAAAAGACAAAGATTCAGTGTTGCTGAAAATTCAAACAGTCATTCACGGATTATTTTCCACGAATTTGTTCCAAACGAAACAAAGCGTCAGGTTCTTGTAAAATTCAACGAAGAAAAAGATTTAGTTTACTACGGTTACAAAAACGGACTTGGCATTGTTGACTTAAAAAAACTAAAAAGTAAACACATTGAAATTCCTGGAAACATAGTTCAAATAGAAAAATCTTCTGTAGAAAATATGATTTTTGTGTTAAGCAAAGAAAACGGCACTTACACAGTGAGCGCAATCGAATCCCCTTACAACAAGGCGGCACAGTTTAGTTTTGAAGCGTCTTGTGCCTTTATTCAAACGCGGGGTAGCGAACTTTTTGTAGGCAAAAATGACAAAATTTCGCTGATGACTGTATCCAGAAAATAAAAACGGAGAAAATATGAAAAGAATAAAAAATTTACTTTCTAAAAAAAATCTTTTTTTGTTTCTTTCCGCAGTTTTGGCGGGGAACGCTTTTGCTTTTGACTGGCCACAAGAAGAAACTTTTTCAGATTCTTTCTATTCGTATTTTGGTCAGCTTAGAGGTGGCACAATTTCAAGTTCCCTCATTTTTAAAGATTCCTCTGATGTAAAAGCCAGCGAAGATGCAGAAATTCTTGCAGTTTTAGACGAGCACACTGACGATTTTGGCTGGTTTGAGTCAACTTTGGGAAACGCCGTAATTCTTCTTCACAACGACAATATTTCTACGGTTTACGCAAATCTGGACGAAGATTCAATTCCGCAAGATTTTGATGAAAAGGATTCTGTAAAAAAAGGCGAAAAAATCGGTAAAAGCGCAAATTCTGGCTGGCAGGAAGGAACAAGCTGCCTTGAATTTCAGGTTCTGGACACAAAAAATCACAATGCAATAAATCCGCGAATTTTAATGCCACGAATTGGAAAAGAACTGCCGCTTTTTGCAAAAAACATTTATCTTGTTGATTCAAAAGGAAAAAAATTTGTTCTTGGACGCGACAAAGTCATTCATTCTGGAACTTACAGCATTTACTGCGACCGTCAGGAAATTGCAGTTCCCTACAAAACGTCAATTTCAATAAACGGAATTGTTTACGAATCACTTTCCTACGACACTTTAAGCGAAAAAAACGGCAAACTTTGTGTTCAGGGAAATAAATTTTATCAGGTAGAAGAAGTTTACCCGGACGAAAAAATACAGTTTTTGGGGCAAATAAATCTTACTCACGGAAAACATTCACTTTCTGCGGCACTTTTTAACATTCTTGGCACAGCAGAAACTTCCCGTTATGCAGTTGACGTTCTGTAAATAAAATCTGATAAAACTGCACTTTTCTTAGGAGGAATAAAATTTTATGAAGCACAATATGATTCTTTCGGCATCTGGCTGGCGGAAAATTTTTGTTCCGTCTCTTAACGAAGAAGACAAAGACACTCACATTGGAAAAGAAAACACCCTTTTGTGCGCGCTGATTGCAGAAACCTGGGCGCAATATCTTATTAGCAAAACTGGAAAAAAATCTCCGCACCTTGCAGTGGGAATGGACAGCCGGCCTACAGGAAAAGAAATTTGCGAAGCGGCTCTAAAAGTTTTTTTACACTACGGAATCAAAGTTCATTTTTTAAACATCAGTTCAGCACCAGAAATTATGGCGTATTCCAGAACTTTAGACGGATTTTTCTACGTGAGCGCAAGTCACAATCCGATTGGTCACAACGGAATAAAATTTGGGCTGAATGACGGCGGCGTTGTTGATGCAAAAGAAGCAAAGCTGATTGCAAATAATTTTGAAATAAAATGCAATGCAGTAAATGCCGAAGAACACGCTCAGGAACTTTTGGATTGTATTTCTGATGGCAAAATTGAAAGTCAGTTTAAAAAATCAGAAAAATACAAAAAAGAAGCGTTAAAAACTTACACTGATTTTATAAAGCAGGTTATAAGTGGCGAAAAAACTTCTGCGGCTCAGAAAAAATTTTTTGATTCAGTAAAATTGAGTCTTCAAAAAAAGAGCGCAACAATTCTCTGCGATATGAACGGCTCTTCAAGAACGCTCAGCATCGACAATAAATTTCTTTGCACTTGCGGACTAAAATTTCTTGCATTTAACGAACAGTGCGGTCACATTGCACACGCAATCATTCCGGAACCAGAAAATCTTATTTGGTGCCAAAAGCGAATGGAAGAACTCCACAGCGCTGGAAAAGAAGACGTAATTTTAGGATATATGCCAGACTGCGACGGCGACAGGGGAAACATTGTTTTCTGGAACAATAAAACTCAGGAAGCACAGGCAATCAAAGCTCAGGAAATTTTTGCACTTTGTGTTTTAAGCGAACTTTCCTTTGAAATCTGGAAAAGCGAAAGTAAGGCAAAAAATCTTGCAGTTGCTGTAAATTGTCCTACTTCAATGCGAATTGATGAAATTTGCGACTGTTTTAATGCAAAACTTTTTAGGGCAGAAGTTGGCGAAGCGAATGTAGTAAACTGCGCACGGGAAAAACGAGCAGAAGGTTACAATGTGCGCATTTTTGGCGAAGGGTCAAACGGCGGAAACATCACTTATCCTTCGAGCGTGCGCGATCCACTAGCCAGCATAATGGCGCTGGTTAAACTGCTTACAATCCGCGACGAAATAAAAAAAGACGGCAGTATAAAAGACGGACTTTTTCATTTGTGGTGCAAAAAATCAAATCAGGAAGAAAAATACAAAGCCGACTTTACGCTTGCTGACATAATTGAAACTTTGCCGGTTTACACAACAACTGGTGTTAGCGAGAGCCGCGCCGTTCTAAAAGTAAAAACTTTAGACAAAGGAAGACTTAAGTTGCGGTTCCAGAAAATTTTTGAGCAGGAATGGAAAAAAAGAAAAGCTGAACTTAGCGAAAAATATCATTTTGAAAGTTGGGAAGCTTTTACAACAAACGGCACAAAAGAAAGTCAAAACGCAAGTGAATGGAACAACGGAAACGGCGGATTAAAAGTAAAATTTTACGGTGAACAAAAAAATCCGCTTGCTTTCATCTGGATGCGCCCCAGCGGAACTGAGCCAGTTTTTAGAATTATGTGCGATGTAAAAGGCAACAAACCGCAAACAGAAAAATCCCTTTTGGAATGGGAAACTTCAATGATTTTAAAAGCCGACAGCATTTCAAAAGATGAATAGGGAAAATTTCGAGTTTAGTGTAAGTTTCTTCGCTAACTTCGGCTGCTAAATTTTTTTGTTAAGAAATCCTACGAGTTTCGCTTGGCGAAACTCGTGTTGCCCACGAATGTGGGCATACGTAACCGCAGGTTGCGGCAAATTTGCAGCCGAGCGCACAGGGTGTGCGAGAAAAAAAATTTTGGCAGGAAAAAAACTTCGCTCCAAATAACAAATAAATAAAACTTGCAACAAATTCGAATTTTGACCAAATAAAAAACCAACCACAAAATGACTAAGTAAAAAAATTATGCTATACTCAGCAATTGAAAATTGATTTTTAATCAAAAAAAATAAAAGGAGAAAAGGTAGCAGATATGGAAGAACAGGAAATTTTAGCAAAGGCAAAACAGTACATTGCAGAAGAAAAAGATCCGGCTTTCCGCGGTGAAGTTGAAGAACTCATCAAAGACGTAAAAGGCAATTTTAAGGAACTTGAAGATCGTTTTTATCAGAGCCTTGAATTTGGAACAGCAGGACTTCGCGGAGTAATGGGCGGCGGAACAAACAGAATGAATCCGCTTAATGTTTCAAAAGCTACTCAGGGACTTGCAAACTATCTTATAAAAGCATTTCCTAAAGAAGCAAAAAATGGCACTTTAAGTGCGTGCATCGCCTACGATTCAAGACACAATCATGAAAAATTCAGCGACATTACAGCGTGCGTTCTTGCAGCAAACGGAATAAAAACATATCTGTTTACAGGAATGAGACCTACTCCTGAACTTTCCTACGCAATCCTCCAAACAGGAAGCAAAACCGGCGTTGTAGTTACAGCAAGCCACAATCCGCCTCAGTACAACGGATACAAAGCTTACTGGGAAGACGGAGCACAGGTAACTCCTCCTCATGATGAAGGAATTATTAACGAAGTAAACAATGTAAAAGAAGTAAAAACTATGAACAAGGAACAGGCCGTAAAAGAAGGCAAAATCGTACTTGTTGATAAAGAAATTGATGATAAATATCAGGCAATGATAAAGGCAAATCTTTACCGCCCTGAACTTATAAAAGAAAAAGCAAGCAGCGTAAAAGTAGTTTACACTCCACTCCACGGAACAGGTGCAATGCACGTAGAAAGAGTTTTAGGTGATTTAGGACTGAACGTAATCACAGTTCCGGAACAGCGCGAAGGCAACGGCGATTTCCCTACAGTTGAAAAGCCGAATCCAGAAGAAGCACCAGCACTTAATATGGCAATTGAACTTGCAAAAAAAGAAAAAGCAGATATCGTAATTGCCACAGACCCTGATGCTGACCGCTTAGGAACCGCCTTCCCTGACGGCAAAGGAAATTATGTACTTGTAACAGGAAATCAGATGGGAGTTCTTCTTGCAGACTACATCTTCCTTTCAAAAAAAGAATTCAACAGAATGCCAGAAAATCCTTATTTGGTACGTTCAATTGTAACCGCTCCAATGGTAGACCGCGTAGCAGAATATTACGGAGTAAAAGTAGAAGAATGCCTTACCGGATTTAAGTGGATTGCAAATGTGGCTCAGAAAATGGAAAAAGAAGGCTACGGACACTACGCATTCGGTTACGAAGAAAGTTACGGTTATTTAATTGAAACAGAAGTTCGCGACAAGGACGGCGTTAGTGCAGCAGCAATGTGTGCAGAAATGACTCTTTACTGGGCAAGCAAAGGAAAATCTCTTCTTGAAAGAATGAATGAACTTTACAAAATGTTCGGAGTGTATGAAGAAGCACAAATTAACCAGTACTTCCCTGGAATTGCAGGACCTGGAATTATGAAAGGCATAATGTCAAAATTAAGAACAGAAGGTCTTAAAACTTTGGGCGGTAAAAAAGTTCTTAAAATCAACGACATTCAGGAATCAGTTTCTTTTGACCCAGCAAATCCAGCAAAAAAAGAAGTAATAAATTTGCCAAAAAGCAACGTACTCCAGTTCTTCCTTGAAGGCGGAACAAAAGTTTGCGCTCGACCAAGTGGAACTGAACCAAAAATCAAGTTCTACATCAACGCAACAGTTCCGGCAGGCGACAATCTGGAAGAATCAAAAATTAAAGCAAAAGATTTTGCCCAGAAAATTAAAGCAGAACTGCAGGCATTTATTGACGCCAACAGCAAATAATTTTTAAGCAAAGCTAAGCCGGAGGATTTTTCTTTCGGCTTTTTTATTTTTTCTGCGCGGTAGTTTTATGTGTTAACCGGCGTTCTGGGGCGCGGCTATTCGCCTTGGTATTTTTTCAGCCGCTGGCTGAAAAAATACTGCTTTACAGCACCCCGCCATGCCGGCGCGAGTTTTATTTCATAACCGAAAATCTTGTCAGTAACAGCCACAAACTCGCGAATTTTCGTAAAGACACGGTGGTTGAGCCTGTCGAAACTACCAGCTACAGTGAATAGCTCGATTTTAATAAAAAAACTGCCATATAAAAAATTTCCGCACTTAACCAAAAAACTGGCGGTGGTAAAAAAAAGCCCGCGCCGGCATGGAAGGGCGGTTTCTTTAGAAACCGTTCTGGAGCGCAAGCGGAAGAATGAGTGCCAACGGAACCCTGGAACGCCGGTTAACAAAAAAAATTTTCGCGCAAAAAAAATATGGAAACGAAACTAAAAAAATGGCACAATCGCTTTATGATTACACGGTCGGATTTTAAGCTGTTCAAGAATTACAAAAGCCTTTCTTACTTGGGGAAAAAATTTAAGAGTATTGTCGCGTTTGACACTGAAACGAGCGGCACTGACTGCAAAAACGACTGTCTTATTGAAATTGGGGCTTATAAAATTAAAACTGAGGGGAATTTTTCTAGTTGCGCTCAGGGCGAAATTTTCGACGTTCTAATAAATCCCGAAAAAACTCTCAGTCCTTTTATTCAGAATTTAACGCACATCACCAGCGAAATGCTTGAAAATGCTGAAACTGCCTCTTCTGCCGTAAGAAAATTTCTTGATTTTGCGGGCGAAGATTCGCTGCTTTTGGCACACAACGCCCCTTTTGACCTTTACTTTTTAGACAATCAGCTTGAAAAAATGCACTTAAAGCCACTAAAAAATACCGTGCTCGACACACTGCCCCTAAGTCGCTGGGCATTTCCTGACTTTTCAAAAAAATACGGTAAGGGCGCCTACACTCTTCAAAATCTTGCAAAAAATTTTTCAATTCCAGTAAAAGCTGCTCACCGGGCCTATGATGACGCGAGAGTGTGCATGGAAGTTTTCTTAAAAATTTATTCTAGCCGCGTGGAGCCTTTGCCGGATCAACTGGAACTGACTTTTGAAAAACCATAAGGCAGATTTGCGAAGTGCCTTTGATGCTGTCTGTTCCAGCAGTTCCCAAAACATCGCCAAAAACCACATATTCGCCTTTTTTTACTTTGATAAGATCCAGTCCTGAATAAACATAAATATGCCCTGTTTTTGACTGAACAAAAATCACCTGACCGTATCCGCGGTAATTTCCCACGTACATTACAGTTCCGGCGCGGATTGCAGTTACATTTTCGCCTTTGGAAGCACTCAGCTGAACTCCGCTCACCTTGCCGCTCATATAAGTTACAGTCGGATTTTTTACAGGCCAAGTAAGTGAAGAATCTCCTTTTTTACTTGAATATTTGCGCGGATCATTCGAAGGCAAATCCGGAAGTGAAGCATTTTTTGTATCAACTATTGTTACAGGAATTTTTAATTTGTCGCCGGCTTTTAAAACTGAACTGTCAGAAAAATTATTAAGCTTTTTCAATTCATCCACAGAAATTCCGTTCACCTTTGCAATTCTGTAAAAAGTGTCGCCTTTTTGCACAGTGTAGATGTCGTATTTACGCTGACTTTGAGCTGCCGGTCTTTGCGAAGAAGATTTTTCAGCAGCCGAAGAATTTTTTTGATTTTGACTAGATGACTTCTGCGGAATATTTAAAACCTGACCTACTTTTAAAACGTCCTCTGCAGAAATAGAATTTGCCGTATATAAATCTTCAAGTTTTACACCGTATTTTTTACTTATGGAATAATAAGTTTCGCCCTTTGCCACAGTATGTTTTACAAAAGACTCGCAGAACGCAAAAGATGAAATCAAAAATAAAGCTGAAAAAACTGCCGCCTTCTTAAAAAAATAAAGCCCTTTCATACCGTTAAATATCGGCAGAAAAGGCTCTTTAATTTAAGAATACTTTATAAAAGATTAAATCCAGTCAAAAACATCGCTCATACCGTAAAGTTTTCCTGAGCTAAGTTTTCCTGAATCCAGCAGAGA
>CAZXCR010000020.1:0-11518 GCA_964639315.1 uncultured Treponema sp.
TGCAATTTTTATATTTTTATTTATTTTGAGCAAATTTTTTTTACATTTTAGGAAATTTTTTTACGTTCCGGCTGAAAATTTTTTCAGGAATCCCGCTTTCCGCGGTTTCATTCAAAACTTACAGTTTTGAACGCTTCGCGCCGCTACAATCGGGGCTAGGCTTGGCTAAGTTTTTTTGTTAAGAAATAGATTTTTTATTAACAGAAAATTTTATCAGCAATAGTCGCTTGATTTCGACAAGCTCAATCGGCGCTTAGGATGATTAATTACAAAACTCGAAATTCAGCCTATTAAGAAAATAATTCTTATCAAGAAGACCACGAGTTTGTGGCTGTTACTAACAAAATTCCCTGTCCCACAAAAATCAATTTCTTAACAAGAAAGGTTGCGACAAATTCGCTCTTTTATAAAAAAGACTTCTACTTCTGGAATTTTTTTTCAGAAATAGAAGTCTTATCAGATTATTTCTTTAAAAATGCAGCAAAAGGATTGTAGGTTTCTCCGTCTTCATCTTTTGAATGTGACGAAAGATATTCTTTTGCATTTTCTTCTTCTTCATTTGAAACGACTGGACTTAAAGAAATTCTTTTTTCATCCATATCAATTTTTTCTATCATAACCGGCATTGTATCTCCGGCTTTATAAACTTTTTTCAGATTTGTATTGCGTTCAACGTTCAGTTTTGAAATGTGTACAAGTCCGTCAACTCCAGGAAGAAGATTTACAAAAATTCCAAAATCAGCAACACGCGAAATTTTTCCGTTTTCAAAAACATCGCCTGCGTGAAGGGAATTTACGGCATTCCACGGATCTTCTTCAAGTTCTTTTGTGCTTAAAGAAACCCTTTCGTGCTGCCAGTCTGCTTTTATGATTTTTGCAGTAATTTCCTGACCTGGTTTTAATACATCTGAAATATTGCTTACTCTAATGTGGGAAATTTCTGAAACCGGAAGAAGAGCCTGAAATCCGTCTACATCAACAAAGGCGCCGTAACTTTCAATTGATTTTACAGTTCCTTTTACAACTGCTCCAACCTGAAGTTTTTGCGAAAGTTTGTTAAGTTTTTCGTTTTCCTGAGCTTCAAGAATTGCGCGGTTTGAAACAATAATATTTTTGCCTTCATTTTTGTATTCGATGATTTTAAAAGTTAAATGATTTCCTACATATTCGGCAGGTTCTTTGCGCTGCTTGTAACCCATTTGCGAGTAGGGACAGAAAGTGCGGGTGCTGCCAATCATTACTTCAAATCCGCCTTTTATTTCTTTTGTAACGTGACCTTCTACTGGAATTTCATTTTTGCAGGCATTTTCCAGAATTGAAGAATCTGCATTTTGACCGCTTAATTTTGTTGTAAAGTGAAGTTCTTCGTGCTGAGCACCTGTAAAGTAAACTTTTATAGAATCTCCTTCTTTAACAGAAAGATTTCCGTTTTCGTCAGTGAGTTCTGATTTGTCTAAAATTCCTTCGCTTTTTAGTCCTAAGTCTAAAAAAATAGTGTCATCTGTGATTGCTACAATTTTAGTTTCAATCTGCTGACCAATTTCATATAAGTTTTTCATAATTGTTCTCCTTTTTTTTGCTTTAAATTTTATGAAAATATTAGTTTTTATTTATTAATTTTACAATCTGATTTTTTTTTCTTGAAGTAAAACTTAGCCCGGATTGGAGCAGCGCGCGATTAGCGCGTTCTGTAGCAGTTTACTGCGGAAGAATGGAGGCGAAAGCCGGAACTGCGCAAAGCCGGTTAACTTAAAGATTTTGCTCCAGAAAAATATATTTAAAGTCAAGTTTACTTAAGGCTATTTAAATTCTTTTTTTACCCTTATATACAACTTGAGCGAAATTTTATATACTCAAGTCCTAGTATGACAAATTCTAGTAAAGCGGTTTTAGTCCTCGCTAATGGACAGGTCTTTGAAGGAAAAAGTTTTGGCGCAACCGGTGTTATTATCGGAGAAGCGGTATTTACAACCGGAATGAACGGTTACATTGAAACTTTAACAGATCCAAGTTATTACGGACAAATTGTTACGCAAACATTTCCGCTTATTGGAAACTACGGAATTATTCCAAGTGATTTTGAAAGTGCAAAATGTAATTTGCGCGGTTACATAGTTCATTCTTGGTGCGAAACTCCTTCGAATTTTAGAAATGCTGGCGATCTTGATTCCTACCTTAAATCGCAGAATATAATCGGACTTTATGATATTGATACAAGGGCACTGACCAAAGTTTTGCGCGAAGTTGGTGTAATGAACGGAATGCTTATTTCCGGAGACAGTGAAGAAGCTAAATCTGCTTTTGAAGCGCTTGCTGATGAAAAATCTAAAAAAAATCTTCTTGAAAAAATAAAATCTTACAAAATTGAAAATGCTGTTGCTTCTGTAACCGGAAGTGCTTCTGCTGTGGAACAGAGTGCTGATGTGGTTTTTTCAGAAAGTGCAAAATATCGTTTTGTTCCTGTGCGCAGTGACGGTACAAAAGAAAATGACCCTGAAATTGCTATGCGCGACGGTAAAGGAAAAAAAGTTGTTTTGTGGGATTTTGGTGCAAAGGCAAACATTCGCCGGGAACTTTTAAAGCGCGGTCTTGATGTTGTTACAGTTCCTTCTTCATACAAGGCAAGTGATATTGAAGCTTTGAATCCTGATGGAATTATGCTGAGTAACGGACCTGGCGATCCTGCAGAAAATGTTGAAATTATTGAAGAAATTAAAAAACTGTTAAAAACTGGAATTCCTATTTTTGGAATTTGTCTTGGACATCAGCTTTTGGCTCTTGCAAGTGGCGCACAGACTGTTAAGTTAAAGTATGGTCATCGTGGTGCAAATCAGCCTGTAAAACATCTTTCTACAGGAAGAGTTTATATTTCTTCTCAGAATCACGGATATGCGGTAAAAAATGAAAGCTTGCCAGAAGGGGCGGTTTTAAGTTTTGTAAATACTAACGATGGAACTTGTGAAGGAATTACCTACACTAATGTTCCTGCTTTTAGTGTTCAGTTTCATCCAGAAGCTTGCTCTGGTCCTTTGGATACAAGTTTCCTTTTTGATGAATTTGTAAAACTTATTAACAATCATAATTATCTAAAAAATTTTAAAGCAGAGTATGAAAGAATTGATTCTATAAAATATTTTGCTTCAACCATAAAAAAGACAAAAGATACTGCGGGTAGAAAATAATTTAAATGCGTTGGTTTAAATTTAAAATCAACGCTTTTTTTATAAAAATTTTGCATTGTAAAATAAAAATATAAATCGGAGAAAAAAGATGCCATTAAATCCAGATATTCACAAAGTTATGGTAATTGGTTCTGGCCCTATTATTATTGGTCAGGCAGCTGAATTTGATTATGCAGGGTCTCAGGCCTGTAAAGCTTTAAAAGAGCAGGGACTTGAAGTTGTTCTTGTAAATTCAAATCCTGCTACTTTGATGACTGATCATGCAATGGCGGATCATATTTATATTGAACCTTTAATTCCTGAAACTATTCAGCGGATTATTGAAAAAGAAAAGCCTGATTCTATTCTGTCATCTTTGGGTGGTCAGACTGGATTAACTTTGTGTATGGAACTGGCAAAATCTGGTTTCTTAAAAGAGCATAATGTAAGACTTTTGGGTGCAAAACCTGAAACAATTGATAAGGCAGAAGATCGCCAGATGTTTAAAGACACAATGGAATCTATTGGCGAACCTTGTATTCCTTCTAAGGTTGTAACAACTTATGAAGATGCAGTTGATTTTGTTCATAATAAAATTGGATTCCCTGCAATTATTCGTCCTGCATTTACTTTAGGCGGAACTGGTGGCGGAATTGTAAATAATGATGAAGAACTTGATGAAATTGCCCACAACGGACTTCACCGCTCACCAATTCACCAGATTCTTGTAGAAAAATGTATTTCTGGCTGGAAAGAAATAGAATTTGAAGTTGTGCGCGACAGTGCCGGAAATGTTCTGACCGTCTGCTCAATGGAAAATTTTGATCCTGTTGGCGTTCATACAGGAGATTCAATTGTTATTGCTCCGGCCGTAACTTTAAGCGACAAAGAATATCAGATGCTTCGTTCTGCTGCGCTGAATATTATTTCTTCACTTGGAATGGAAGGCGGTTGTAACTGTCAGTTTGCTCTTAAGCCAGACAGTTTTGAATATGCAGTTATTGAAGTAAATCCACGTGTAAGCCGTTCGTCAGCGCTTGCTTCAAAGGCAACCGGATATCCTATTGCAAAAGTTGCAACTTTGATTGCTATTGGATACACGCTTGATGAAATTCCTAATGCCGTTACAAAGAAAACAGCCGCATGTTTTGAACCGGTTTTAGATTATGTTGTTGTAAAAATGCCTAAATTCTCGTTTGATAAATTTGTTTATGCGGCAAGAAAACTTGGAACTCAGATGAAGGCTACTGGTGAAGTTATGGCTATTGGTCATAATTTTGAAATGGCTATTATGAAGGCTGCCCGTGGTGCTGAAGTTGGCGTAAGTTCTTTGAATTTGCCAGCGTTTGAAGCGGAATCTGATGAAAATATTAAAAAGCGCGTTGGCGAATGTACTGACCAGCGAATTTTTGCAATTTTCCAGGCAATAAAACGTCAAATAATGACGATTGAAGAAATCAATAGCGTTACAAAGATTGATATATGGTTTTTGGCTCATCTTAAAAATCTTGCAGACCTTGAAAGGAAACTTGCTGACATAAAACTTAGCGGCGGTGAATTAAGTCCTGAACTTTACAAAGAAGCAAAGAATTTTGGTTATCCTGATAAAGTGATAGAAGAACTTAGCGGAGTAAAAATTCCGGGTGCTTCGGGAATCTTAAAAGAATCAGAACTTGCTAAAAAACTTGTTTCTGAAGGAAAACTTGCTCACCTTAGTGCATCTTACAAAATGGTTGATACTTGCGCCGGAGAATTTAATGCTGAAACTCCGTATTTTTACGGTGGATATACTGCTGAAAATGAAGCTGAAGAATTTCTTGAACTGCGCGAAAAGGGTGGAAAAAAGTCAGGAAAGGGAACAATCATAGTTTTGGGTTCAGGACCTATTAGAATTGGTCAGGGAATTGAATTTGACTATGCATCTGTACAGTGTGTTTGGGCATTAAAAAAGCTTGGCTACGACGTTGTAACAATAAACAATAATCCAGAAACCGTTTCTACAGACTTTGATACTTCAGACCGTCTTTATTTTGAACCGCTTACTCCAGAAGATGTAATGGGCGTAATTAATACAGAACATCCAATCGGTGTAGTGGTTGCCTTTGGTGGTCAGACTGCTATTAAACTTACAAAATTCCTGGATAGTCAGGGAATTAGAATTCTTGGTACAAGTGCCGATTCTATTGATCTTGCAGAAGACAGGGAACGTTTTGAAGAACTTTGTGCAAAACTGAATATTAATCGTCCGCGCGGACTTACTATTTTTACCGAAGATGAAGCAATTAATGCCGCTCACGACTTAGGATATCCGGTTTTGTTGCGCCCAAGTTACGTTTTAGGCGGTCAGAATATGATTATTGCCTTTAACGATGATGATGTTCATGAGTATATGAAAATCATTCTTGCCCAGAAAATTGAAAATCCGGTTTTGATTGATCAGTATATGATGGGTACAGAACTTGAAGTTGATGCAATCTGCGACGGCGATGAAATTTTGATTCCGGGAATTATGGAACACATTGAAAGAACTGGAATTCATTCCGGAGATTCTATTGCGGTTTATCCAAGCTGGAATTTAAATGATATTCTTCGCGAAAAAATCATCAATCAGAGCCGTGAACTTGCGCTTGCTTTGGGAACAAAAGGTCTTGTAAACATTCAGTACCTTATTTACAACAACGATTTGTACATTATTGAAGTAAATCCACGTTCTAGCCGTACCGTTCCTTACATCAGCAAAGTTTCTGGCGTGCCTATGGTCGAACTTGCTGTGCGTGCAATGCTTGGCGAAAAACTTAAAGATTTTGGTTACGGAACCGGACTTTATCGTGTACCGCCGTATTTTGCCGTAAAAGTTCCAGTGTTCAGCTTTGAAAAATTGATGGATGTTGATACTCACCTTGGACCTGAAATGAAATCAACTGGTGAAGTTTTAGGAATTGCATCCACAATGGAAGAGGCGATTTTTAAGGGACTTATAGGTGCTGGCTACAATATGAAGAGAACTGGCGGAGTTTTATTCAGTGTTAGAAAAACTGACCGCTATGAACTTCCTGACCTTGCAAGAAAATTTTATGATATGGGCTTTAAACTTTATGCAACTGAAGGTAACGCAGAAACTTTACGTGATTTTGGAATGGAAGTTGAGGTTGTAAATAAAATTCACGAAAATCCAAAGGACAATCTTTTAACTTTGCTTGATTCAGGAAAAATTGATTACGTAATTTCAACTTCTGCAAAGGGTCGTGATCCGCGTGCTGATTCTGTAAAAATGCGCCGTCATGCAGTTGAGCGCGATATTCCTTGTTTAACTGCAATTGATACCGCAAATGCCATTGCAAACTGCTTAAAGTCAAAATATTCTGCAGAAAATGTTGAACTTGTTGATATTAACGCACTGCGGGAATCAAAACAGAAAATAAAATTCTGCAAGATGAGTTCTACAGGAAATGATTTTATTGTTATAAATGCAATTGAACAGGAAATTTCAAATCCGGCAGGTCTTGCAGTACGTCTTTGCGATAGAAGAAATAACGGAATTGGTGCAGATTCGCTTGTGCTTATTGAAAATTCTGCCGTTGCTGATGCAAAAATGCGTTTCTTTAACCTTGATGGTTCTGAAGGAAAAATGGCAGGAAATGCAATCAGGTGTGTGGGCAAATATCTGTATGATAACAACATCAATGGAATTTGCGAAAAGCACGGTAAAAAAACAGACAATACGGAAACTATTACAATTGAAACTGAAGCTGGCGTAAAAACACTTGTTCTTTACAAGCAGAATGGAAAAGTAAGCTCAGTTACAGTTGATATGGGTGCTCCGGAATTTGCGCCTGAAGCTTTGCCAGCTGAATTAAAAACTTCGAAAATTTCTGTAAGCGGCGAGGGTATTCCAGCAGAAGCAATAATTAATCAGGAATTAAAACTTGATGATAAAAGCTATAAGGTAACCTGCGTTGGTATGGGAAATCCTCATACAGTTATTTTCAGTAAATTTGTTGATAAGGAGCCGGTAACAATCGATGGTCCTAAAATTGAACATCATAAAGCCTTCCCTGAAAGAACAAACACTGAATTTGTGCGCGTTGTAGGACCTAATGAATTAAAACTGCGTACCTGGGAAAGAGGAAACGGCGAAACTCTTGCTTGCGGAACCGGTGCCTGTGCTGCAACTGTGGCGGCTGTGTTAAACGGTTATTGTCCTTTGAATCAGAATATAACTATAAAGGTTCGTGGCGGACAGCTTATGGTAAAATACACTGGAAAAACAGTTTATCTTACAGGAAATACAATGCTTTGCTTCGAAGGTGAAGTAGAAATATAAAGAGCGTCTCTAAATCAAAAGGGCATCTTGAAAATAAAGAGATGCCTTTTATTTTATTAGTTGACCTGATTTGACTTTACAAAAATAAAAAATTTGTATTTTCGTTTAGTGCATTGTAGAATGATTTCTTAGAGATACTCTTTAAGTAGTCTTAAAAAATTTATTACTGGTAAAAAATTCTTTCAAAAAAAAGTGAGGAAAAGATTATGAAAAAGTTAAAAATTTTGCTTACAACAGCATTTTTACTTTTGGGATTTTCTTGTACGAAACTTGTTGCAAATCCTGTAGATTATAATAATGCGGTTGGATTTTACTGTTTAGGTGGCGAAGGCATAAATAACTATGGTGTTTACGGAATGCAGTATCAGCATTGGTTTAATAATGTAGTAGGAATTTCTGCAGAAGGAATGGTTAGTTATTTAAAAGATTCGTATCAGCCGTTTTTTGCAAATGTAAATGTTGAAGCAGATTTTCAGCTTTTTAAGGCAAAAGTAGGAGAGTATGCTGCAACAAGACTTTATGCTTTTGTAGAAGGTGGATATCACGCTTATTCTGAAGCTTCTTTGTGGGACAGCTCATCGCAGAGTTATACAAATGTTAAGATTTACAATAATCTTCTTATGGCAGTTGGTCTTACTTTTGAATATGACTTTTTTGAACACATTTCGATTCCTATAAAATTTGGAATTGGCGGAGAATTGCCAAATAATTTTAGTGCCGGAATGATTGTTGGTACAGGAATTCGGTTTTTGTTTTAGAAGCTGATTTTTTGTTCTGAATTCAAACTAATTGATTGTATTTTGAAGTTTTTATTAGGTCTTTGTTGATTTGATAACAAAGACCTTTTTTTGTAAGTATTTTTTAATTTATTATGTAATTTTATAAATTTATTTGTATTATTTATGTATAATAAATGTTTGGTAAAGAATCATTTTTAATGCTTATTTGCCAGATAGCAGCTTAAAAAGTAATCTTAAAAAGTCAGTTTAAAAAGTTAATTTTGAAATTTTTAAAAAATATTTTGCTGGAGAAATAAGATGGAACTGATTGAAGATTTAGGAAAATATACTTTTAAAGCTCTGTTAAAAAACAGTGTAAAAAAATTTGGCGAAAGACCGGCACTTGCCTTAGTTGGTCAAAAAGAAATTACATATAATGAATTAAACGAAAAAAGTCAGCAAATTCAAAAACTGCTTTTATCTTTTGGACTGCAAGCTAAAAACAAAGTTGCAATTTTTGCTACAGGTCGCCCGGAATGGGGAATTTCTTATTTTGCAATTGTTAATAACGGAATGATTGCAGTTCCTTTACTTCCAGATTTTTCTGACACAGAAGTTGAATCAATTTTAAGTCATTGCGGAGTAGACGCACTGATTGTAGACAGTAAGCTTTATGAAAAAATAAAAAAGCTAGATGAAAAACTTCCGCCAGTTATTTTAAAAATCGAAGACTTTAGCATAATAAAAGGAAGTCCTGTAAAAGAAATTTCTGATTTGCCGGATTTTGAAATAAACGAAGAAGATACAGCTTCAATCATTTATACATCTGGAACGACCGGTCGTTCTAAGGGCGTGGAACTTAGCCAGAAGAATTTAATCTGGAATGCAATTGCCTGCCAGTGGTGCCATCGTGTAAATAAAATGGACCGCTGCCTTTCTTTTTTACCTCTTTCTCACGTTTATGAATTTACAATCGGATTTACAATGCAGATGCTTAATGGAAGTTGCGTTTATTATTTAGGAAAACCGCCAATCGTTAGTATTTTAATGCAGGCATTTACAAAAATTGAACCAACGATTGTTCTTTCAGTTCCTTTAATTATGGAAAAAATTTACAAAAATAAGGTTTTGCCCACTATTGAAAAAAATGCTTTCCTAAAATTTTTATACAAACTGCCTTTGTTTAGAAAAAAAATGAATAAAATTGCCGGTAAAAGCATAAAAAAAGCGTTTGGAGGACACATTGTTTTCTTTGGAATTGGCGGTGCAAAAATTGATCCAAAAATAGAGCATTTTATGAAAGACGCAAAGTTTCCTTACGCAATTGGCTACGGACTTACAGAAACCTCTCCGTTGCTTGCGGGAAGTGGCGTAAAAAATACAATTCCCGGAACAATTGGACCTGTGATTCCAGAAGTTGATATGCGCCTTATAAACAAAAATTCCAAGGGAATCGGCGAAATTGTTGTAAAAAGTCCTGGAGTGATGAAGGGTTATTACAAGGACGAAAATCTTTCAAAAGAAGCTTTTACTACTGCACAAGATGAATGTGGCGCAGGATATTTTAAGACTGGTGATTTAGGATTGTTCAGCAAAAATCACGGACAAATTTATCTTAGTTTAAAAGGCCGCAGTAAAAATATGATTTTGGGTCCGAGCGGCGAAAATATTTATCCGGAAGATATTGAATTTGTTTTGAATCAGAACAGTTTGATTTCGGAATCTCTGATTGTTGAAGATGACAACGGACTGGTTGCGCTTGTAAAATTTGATGAAGATAAAGTAAAAATCGAAGCTGAAAAACGTACAAAGTTGAAATTTCCAGATTTAAAGGAAATGACAGAAGAATTTATACACGACGTTCAGTACCAAAAAGAGCAGATTCTTGGAGAAATACAGTTTTTTGTGAACAGCCGTGTTAATAAAAGCAGTCGTGTAGGAAGAGTTGAAAAAGTTGACGGATTTGAAAAAACCGCAAGTCAGAAGATAAAGCGTTACCTGTACGATTTAAAATCTAAGAAGAATAAAAAGAAGTAAAGTTTTTCTTTCGGGTCGTTAAGCAAGGAAAAACTGCGGTAAACTTCGTGTGTTAACAACAGAATTTGTTCTAATACAAAAATTTAGTCAGTAACCGCGCCCAGAAATTCTTCTTGCTAACAAAAAAATCGTCAGTAACAATTCCGCGTGTTAACAAAAAAAATCATAAAAAAAAGAGCCAGTTTTGTTTGTAAACTGACTCTTTTTTCAATTCTGATTAAAAGAATTTTTCTAAAAAAAATCTAAAAATCAAACTAACCCCTGAGCAATCATTGCCTGAGCAACTTTTACGAAACCTGCCATATTTGCACCAGCAACATAGTCGCCTTCAGTTGCATATTTTTTAGCTGTTTCATAAGCATTGTCGTGGATGTTTTTCATAATTCCCTTGAGTTTTGCATCAACTTCTTCAAAAGACCAAGAGAGGCGCTCTGAGTTCTGGCTCATTTCAAGACCACTTACTGCAACACCGCCGGCATTTGAAGCTTTTCCTGGAGCAAAAATAACTTTGTTGTCCTGGAAGTATTTGATTGCTTCTGCACGAGTTGGCATATTTGCACCTTCTGCAACAAGTTTTACGCCGTTAGCAACAAGTTTCTGTGCGTCTTCAAGGTAGATTTCATCCTGAGTTGCGCAAGGAAGTGCAATGTCTGCTTTTACGCCCCAAGGTTTTTCTCCCTTAAAGAATTTTGCCTTTGGATATTTTTTAACGTATTCATCAATCTTTTTGTGAGCAGCGCGGAATTCTTTAACAAATGCAAGTTTTTCAGCATCGATTCCGTCTTCATCAAGAATGTATCCTGTTGAATCTGAAAGTGTAATTACTTTTGCACCAAGCTGTGTAGCTTTTTCGCAAGCATATTCAGCAACGTTTCCGTCTCCAGAAATAAGAACTGTTTTGCCGTTAAAATTGTCATTCTTTTTAGCAAGCATATTTTCTACAAAGTAGATAAGTCCGTAACCTGTAGCTTCTGTACGTGCTAAAGAACCGCCGAATGCAAGTCCTTTTCCAGTAAGAACGCCTGTGTACTGATTTGTAATTCTCTTGTACTGACCGAACATATATGCAACTTCGCGACCGCCTACACCTTTGTCTCCGGCTGGAACGTCTGTATCTGCACCAATGTGGCGATAAAGTTCTGTAATAAATGACTGACAGAATCTCATAACTTCAGCATCTGATTTTCCGTGTGCATCGAAGTCTGAACCACCTTTTCCACCGCCCATAGGAAGTGTTGTAAGTGAGTTTTTAAGAACCTGTTCAAATCCAAGGAATT
>CAZXCR010000021.1:0-11491 GCA_964639315.1 uncultured Treponema sp.
TCCTTACGATGATGACACGCTCACCTTTACAATTACAAATATAGATGACGGTTTAGGAACGCCAACAAGTTATGCCTGGTACTTGAACGTAACGTCTCTTGCTTTAATCAATTCAAGTGAAGAAGCCGAAACTAGTTCAACAAGTTTTAATCCGCAAACAACATCACTAGTTGATGTGGATGGGGAAAATACAGTTTCTTGCTATGTTTTGCTTGACGGAACAATGTACTTAGCTGAAATGACCTTTACTTTTTCAACTGCGGCAAGAAGTGCGGCTGTGTGGTTTAACGGAGTGGATATGACTTCAACTACCAGTTACACATATTCCTTTTATCAGCTTGCAGATGACACAAATACTTCTGCTACTGCAACTGAACTTATTTCTGGCTTAAGCATTAGCCCGCTTTACTGTTTTGATGGAAACCGCAATTTGTGGACGGTAGAAAGTACTTATGATAGTGAAACACAAACAAATACTTACTATTTGAAAAAATACAAAATTGTAAACTCTACAGGACTTTGCAGCACAACGGCGGCGGCAAGTATAACTTTAACAAGCGATGGTCAATCAACAAACTTAACAACTCGTCCTGCAGATATTACTTACGCAGATAACTGTATTTACGTTTTGTGCAATGACAGTTCTAATTCAACTTCAACAATTTACGCATATTCAATAGTGAATGATCCATTTTTCGCAAATGGATATAGTTTTTCTACAAGTACAACCGTTTCTGGTACAACAGTTACAATTAACCCAAGCCAAATTGCAGTAAACGACAGTACGGTTTATATTGCGGCTGCTTCTGCTGTTAATAGCACAATAACTAACTGCAATATTTATAAGGCTACAATTGACTTAGGTTCTACTGAAGCAAACCCTACAACTACAGCTGAAACCTTTGTTGCATCAGATACTTTAACTGCACAATTAACTGGTTACGACAGCACTTTACACAATAGTTCTTACGACGGCATAACAATTACTGATTTGCAGTTGGGCGACGGACTTGGAAATAGCACAGATAAGCTTTATGTACTTGTAAGAGAATATACAAATTCTATGAGTAACTCAAATTCTACAGCGCAAGATAGTAGCAGTAATTACTGCATTTACAGTAGAGGCGCTTTAGTTAGCATAAGTACAAGTACAAGCAGCGATATTTCTGTAAACGGCTGGTCAAATAACTCAAGTAATTATACAGAGCTTATTGACTATAGCTTTAACTTTTATGCGCCAGAAAGCAGTTCTTCAACAGTTTATCTTTACGGTCCAACATATTTTGCAGCGGTTGTTCCAAAGAAACTTGTAATTCTTGATGACGGATTTACAATTGGCGACTACGATTCTACTAATGCTGGTTACAAAGTAGAAAATAAAGACAGTATTGTTGAATTCGATATTGAAGGAAGTGCTGGCTTAACAAGAGGAATTTCTGTAAGCGCAACAAGACCAAGTACGAGTACAGGATTTACAACAACTGATTAGGGCGAATTTCGACTTTTAATCAGAAATTTACAAAAAAAGGTGTAGAAAAACGAAAGCCTCGTTGGTTGAGCCTGTCGAAACCACCATTTGTAAGTAAGTCGCTTGATTTCGACAGGGTCAATCGAGTCGCAGGCTTACGCCTGCTTCACGAGTTTTCTTGCAAAAACTCGCGGTCTTTCTTGATAAGAAGAGAATTTTTTATTAAAGCGGAATTTTGTCAGTAGCAGGCAACAAACTCGAATTTTGACCTTTTAGTCAGCCCCGAAAAATGGAGTGTTGTTTTAGTGTTTGCTAAGAAAAAAATAAAAGTTTCAGTTTGCATTCCAGTTTGCGGCACGGAAGATTCTCTTGAAGCGTGTTTAGAAAGTGTTGCTGCACAAGAAATTTATGTTGAAAAGCAGAACAATAAAAGTTTTCTTGAAATTATTGTTGTAGATGATAGTGGCGCGTCTCAAAAAACAGAGCAAATTGTAAGGCAGTTTGTAAAAAATCATAAAAAAGAAAAATTCAGTGTAAATTTTATTCAGCACGAAAAAAACAAGGGGCTTGTTGAAGCTAGAAGAACTGCGGTTTATGAAGCTTTGGGCGATTATATTATGTTTGTAGACAGCGACGACACTTTGCCTTCTGGTGCAGTTTGCGCTCTGTACGAAAAAGCACTTGAAAGCGGTGCAGACATTGTGCAGGGCAGGGCAAATATTTGCGTAAAGAACAGCAACGAAAAGGCTAAAACAGAAGATACTTTTTTAGCTAAGCGCGTTGAGGACGTAAGTTCAAAGGCAAATAAAGTTTATTCAGGAACGCTAGAAAACCGTGAGTGCCTTGATACTTTTTTGCTTGAAGAAAAAATTTGTGGATTTTTATGGGGAAAAATTTTTACGCGCGAACTTTGTTTGGATGCGTTTAATGAAATTCCTTTGTGCTACTGTATTTTTGGCGAAGATTTTTTAACGTACTTTTATCTTTCGTATTTTGCAAAAAAATATGTGGGAATTGAAAATGCGGTTTATAATTATTTTGTAAACACAGGAATTTCTTCTA
Organism: uncultured Treponema sp.; assembly: GCA_964639315.1. Taxonomy (GTDB): domain Bacteria; phylum Spirochaetota; class Spirochaetia; order Treponematales; family Treponemataceae; genus Treponema_D. The sequence goes on from CAZXCR010000021.1 coordinate 2,531, forward strand.
ACAAAAAAATTTATGATTTGAATGAATGGAAAAAAGTTTGCTCTGCTTCGAGTGTGGCAGCAATTCTTTTGAACTGGATTGAAGAGGGGCGTTGCGGGGATTCTTCCCCGCTAGAAGGGGTAGCGGAAAAGCCAGATTTGGCTTTGGAGCGAGGGGAAGGCTTTCCCCCTCTGAACGAAAAAGAAATTGATGCGGTAAAAAAAATGTGCACGGCTTATGCGGCGAATAATTTGGCTCAGCTAAAAAAAGCGGTTGTGCCGGAACTGCAAAACGAGGCGTACCGTATGCTCTGCGATTGGTGGGGCGAAAAAATGATTAAAACTTTAGATGAAGCTTCTGAACTGGATTCGGAAAAAAAATAAGGGGAGAGCATTATGAAAAAAAGACTTTTGCTGCTTGCGGTTTTTGCGATTGCATCCTGCGCATTTGCTCAAAGTTCACAGAAAATTTCTGATATTTTGGCGAGCGATGAAATTACAAAGGGCGAGGCAGCTTATTTTGCTTGCGTGAATAAAAATCTTACGGACGAAAGTGCTACAGAAGATGAAGCTTTTGCGTTTTTGGCGGGGCAAAATCTTTTTGAAGAGGACGAAAGTGCGGAAGAAAAAATTTCTGTTGAAAAAGCCTGTTTTTTAATTGCACGGACTGAAAATATGAAAGGCGGCGTTTTTTATTCGATTATGAAAAATCCGCGTTATGCTTTGCGGGAATTTAAGGCGCTGGGAATTGTTCCGTCTAATTATGATCCAAAAAGAAAAATTTCTGGTGAAGAGTTCATTGCGCTGTTTAACGGTTTTGCAGAAAAAGGAAAAATAAAATGAAAAATGTGACTTTTAAATTCAATTATTTTAGATTTTTTGCGGTATTTTTAGTTTTACTTTCATTTTCGTCTTTTGTGTTTGCGTTTGATTTTGGCGGACTTTTAACTAATGATTCGGGGCTTAAATCGAACGAAAAAAACAATTTTAATTTGGACCAGAAGGCGTCGCTTTCGTTGTGGGCGCGGCAGAATTTTGATAAAAATGCAGAAAATTATTTTGCGGCAGAAGGAATTTATAATTTTGAAGCGGATTTAACTCAGGCGGAGGACAAAATATCGAATGCAGTTGACCTTTCGCTTTTTGAACTTGCGCTTTCAAAATCTTTTGATTCATCTAAAATTACTTTTAACGCCGGAAGATTTTATTTTGCTGATTTAAGCGGACTTATTTTGAGTCAGAATGCTGACGGTGCAAAACTTTCTTTCAAGAACAATTATTTTGGTGTTTCAGCTTTTGGCGCGTACACGGGACTTTTGAACGCTCAGAATACAGAAATAATTGGCGCAAGTCCGCTTGAACTTTCAAGTAACGGAAAAAGACCGGCGGTTCAGGACAACACAAAAATCTACATTCCGGATTCTAATAAAATTTATGCTTTGGCAGAAAAATATGCACTTTGCGACTTACCAATTGCCTTTCCGTATTTTGCAGCGAACCAGTCAGTTTCTGCGGAATTTTTTGGCGCGTTCAGTTTAGAAAATAAAACTTACAACAGAATGTACGCAACGCTTAAGTTTGAAGGTCCAGTTTACAATTCGCTTTTCTATAGTGCTTCTTCAAGTTTTGAATTTTTGAATTATAAAAATGATTCAGAGCAAACAACGCTTGGCATTGCAAATCTTTCGAAAATTACAGTTGATTATTTTTTCAAGAACGCTTCGCTTGGCTTTAGCGGAGTTTATGCTTCGGGAAATCAGGGAGCGCTTTGTTCCTTTGTTGGCTTTACGAAAAATACTTCCACTTATTCGCTTCAAAACTTTTTGTACTCTGGAATTATTAAGGGCGGATTGAATGCAAGTTATAAGCCTGTAAAAAATCTTTTGCTGAACTTTGGCTGCGACCTGATTTTTAATGCAACTGCCGGCAGTGAAGATGCGGAATTTGAGGATTTGAGCGGAATTGAATTTTACGGTTTTGAATATTCTGCCGGCGCAACTTGGCAAGTTATGAGCGATTTTAGGCTTGGTCTTAGCGCAACGCAGTTTTTTGACAAAGCCAATTCAAGTGATGTAAAGAAAACTTATATTAATTTACACGCAGTTTTGGCGTTTTAGTTTGATGGCGGGCGGTTACTGATGGATTTTTTTTTGTTAAGAGAAGGATTTTTTTGTTAACAAGAAGAATTTTCGATTGGACAAAAAATTTAATTAGTAACTTGCAGGGCACGGTTACTGATAGATTTCTTGTTAAGAAATTAATTTTTTTCTTAACAAGAAATTTCGTTGGTAACCTGCGCCCCGGCGGTTAAGCAATAAATTTTTATGGGACAGAAAATTTCATTACTATCAGCTACAAACTTGGAGAAATTTTATGAAAAAGATGATTTTGATTTTTAGCACAATTTTGTTTTGTGCGGTAAGTTTTGCGGAGAATTTTTCAGCGCAGGTGGTTTCGGTGAGCGGTAAGGCGGAAGTTTTGCGCGAAAATACCTGGACTGCCTTAAATGAAGGCGACACTTTGTCTGGTGGAGACACAATTCAAACAGGTTTTAAAAGTTCGCTTACATTAAAAATAAAAGAGTCCACAGTAAACGTGGCGGCGCTAACAAGAATGACGGTTGAAAATCTTAGTCAAAATTCTGAAAAAGATAATGCGCAGGTTTTTGTAAGAACTGGAAAAGTTACATCTAACGTGCAGAAAACTGAAGGAAAAAAAGTAAATTTTGTGGTTCGCACTCCGGTTGCAACGGCTAGTGTTCGCGGTACTGAATTTTCTGTTTCAAACGGATTTAGTTCAACTCAGGTAGAAACAACTCGTGGAGCAGTTGCAGTTTGGAGCGGAAAAAATACAGAAAACGCTAACTTGTCTTCACAAAGCGAAGATTCTTTATCAGCAGAAGAAGCGGCGGAAACTTTGGATTCATTGGAAACAGAATCTCTCTCTTTTGAAAGTGCGCCTTATGGAACTGTTTTAGTAACGCAAAATCAGGGAACAAATTTTAGTAAAGACGGAAATTCTGGTTCGCAAAAAGAATTTGCCCAAAGCGGAATTTCAAATATTGGCAGCGGAACACAAACTTTAAGCGATTCGCGGCTCCAAGAAGACAAGGGCGAAAAAATAAAAAAAGCATCGCTTACCGTAAACATTACTGTAGAAGAATAAAGAGCATCTGGAAAAAAATTAGCGTTTCGTTTTGCAAGGAAATAAATTTTGGCGGAAAAATCTAAATCAAAAAAAAATAATGCGCTTTTTAGCTTGATTGTGGTTGCTTCAGTTTTTGCTGTTGTAAGTATTCTTTCGGCACTTTGTGTTTTTGAAAAGTTTGAATACAAATTTTACGATATGCTGCTTGGTCTAAAAAAAGCGCCTGAGGAACGCAGCGAAATTCTGCTTGTTGATATAGATGATTTGGCACTTGACAAAATGGGCGACTGGCCGTGGACTCGCGACAAGATTGCAGATTCTCTTTTGTATATGCGGGAACTTGGCGCAAAAACGGCGGTTTTCGATATTGAGTATTTGTCGTCATCACAAAAATCAGTTGATGATTCGCTTTACCAAAAAATTCTTGCTGACGGAACTGCAAATGCAAACGAAATTCAAAATCTTTTTGTTGATAATGATGAATATTTTGCCCGCTCCCTTCAGTTTTTTGGCAATTCCTGGCTTACCGTAAATTCAGGAAATCTTGCAATCAATTATTCTGATAGCGAACTTTCCTACGCCAAGAAGCGTTTTTTGTATAGCGCAGAAGATGAAAAAAATGCGCTTGAAAAATTTGGTCTTAAAAAAGATTATTCTGATTTTTCTCCTGCAATGAATAATTTTATTTCAAGGGCAAAAGGTGCAGGGTTTACAAATGTAAAAATCGATTCTGACGGTACAAGGCGGCGTATTCCGCTTTTTGTAAAATATGATGACGGAGTTTTAGCTCAGCTTTCTCTTGCTCCACTTTTGAAAATTCTAAATCCTCAAAAAATCAAAATTACAAATCATTATGTTATTCTGGAAAACTGCGAAGATTTTTCGCTTACTGATTCTACTGTCGGTCAAAATAACGCAGATGGTCAAAATAACGCAGATGGGCAAACTAACGAAAATAACCGGCGAACCATAAAAATTCCAGTTGGGCGCGACGGCACAATGCTTATAAACTGGCTAAAAAAGCCTTTTGCAACGAGTAAAACAGTATTTTACGAAGACGGAAGTTCAGAAGAAGTGCTGGATGAAAAAAATACTTCGTTTAATCACTGTTCGGTGTTTTATTTGTGGTATTTGGGTCAACTTGAAAAACAAATTGTGCAGAATCTGGAAAATGCAGTCACTTTAGCGGAGCAGTCAGCAAAAAATTATGCAGCTTCACTTGTAACAGAAATTCAACCTTTACTTAAAGATTATTATGATATTCTTGACTACAAAAATTATATTCTTTCGGCAATGAACGGCTTTGATGAAGACGGAAATGCAATTGGCGGTGGAGTTGATGATGAAACTTTTGCAGATTATTTTAATGTGCGGCTGACTTTTTTTGAAAACTTGGCATATTTTTCTCAAAGTATTGATTTTGAGCAAATTTCGTCTTTGCCTGCTGATTTTAGTGAATTTACTGATTTTAGTCAGAGTATTGAAAATTTTATAAATGCGCTTGATGAATTTCTTGCATATTATTCACAGATGCAGGGAATGTTTGCACAAAAATTCTGTATTATTGGCAATACTGGAAGTGGCACAACTGATTTAGGGTCAACTCCGTTTCAAAATTCATATCCGAACGTAGGAACGCACGCGAATGTTTACAACACAATTATGACCGGCTCTTTTATTACACCAATCAGCTGGTTTTGGGCAGCGCTTGCGGCGGCAGTTCTTGCATTTTTTGCATTTGGCTTTCATTCCAGCCGCAAAGTTTGGGTTCAGAGTGCAATTGCCGCTTTGTTACTTGCCGCCGTTGTTTGTGTTCCAATGGCTTTTATGTATTTTGCAAACATTTATGTTCCGCTTACAATGCCAGTTTTAATCACAGTGCTTTCTTATATTTTAATTACGGTATTCAGATTCCGGTCTTCTGAAAAAGATAAAAAATTTATAACTGGGGCGTTTAGTCAGTGTCTTTCAAAAGACGTTGTTCAGGAAATTATAAAAGACCCTTCAAAACTTGTTCTTGGTGGAAAAACTTACGAAATGACGGCGCTTTTTACAGACATTCAGAAATTTTCAGGATTTTCTGAGCTTTTGACCGCTGAAGAATTGGTTGCGCTTTTAAATTATTATCTTACAAAAATGAGCGAAATAATAATTGAAGAGCGTGGAACTGTAGATAAATATGAAGGAGATGCGATTGTTGCGTTTACGGGCGCTCCAGTTCCAATGGCTGACCACGCAAAGCGGGCTTGTTCTGCGGCAATAAAAATGAAAAAAGCTGAACTTCAGATGAATCGCGAAATTTCAGAAATTGCTGCTTTGGAAGAAAGACCTGCTCAGATTAGCGAAGCTCTTTTTGGCGCGTTCAAAATTATGATTGCAAACAAACGTACAATTTTTACAAGAATCGGCTTGAATTCAGGAGAAATTGTTGCGGGATTTATGGGCAGCGACAACAAAAAAAATTACACCGTAATGGGAAACAATGTAAATCTTGCAAGTCGATTGGAAGGCGTAAATAAGCAGTACTCAACCGGTGGAATTTTAATCAGTGAGGCAACGCGCAGTCAGCTGGATGAAAATTTCCTTGTGCGAAGTTTAGACAGAGTTCAGGTTGTAAATGTAAAAACACCAATCCGACTTTATGAACTTTTGGGATTCAAAACTGATTTTACTGAAGAAGATTTGGCTTATGTTGAAAACTGGGAAAAAACTATAAAACTTTTTGAGCAAAGAGATTTTGAAAAGTCGCTTGAATTGTTTAAAAATATGAGTGAGCAAAGAAAAAATGATTTTGTTGCAAAATATTATATTTCTCTGCTAGAAAATTTCTTTACAAAGGGAAAATTTCCTACCGCACAAGATTCCGTGGGAGTTGCCTACAACGCAGAAAATCCCGCTGATATGCCAGAAGATTGGCTTGGCACCGAAAAAGAAATTCGCGGAACCTTTACATTGCTGCAAAAATAAAGGTAGTTGATAAAAAATTTTGCTGATTGAGCCTGTTACTGATAGAATTTTTTTTGTACAGAATGACGAATTTTTTATTAACTGAAAATTTCATTGGTAACCAGCCCGCGCGAAGCGCGGGCTGTTCTTGTAGCCAAGCATAGCCCGGTGTGGGCAGCTACCAGCAAAATTCTTTGCTTAGTAAAAATTCTTTTCTTAACAAAAAGACCGCGAGTTTGTCGCGTGCGACAAACTCGTTAGCAAGCGTAAGCTTGCGACTTTTTGCGGAAGCATATTCTGTGATGTGCTGCTTGATTTCGATAGGCTCAATCGGCGTGTCTTGTAACTTTGTTCTTGTAGCTAAGCCTAGCCCGGGCTGGAAGGGCTGCCGAAGGCAGGTGTTTTTGCGGAGATGTAATCGTAGCAAAAATACCGGAGCGAATAGCGGAGCCGTGGAAGACCGGGAACTTGTAATGAAATTTGCGGGCGCGGGTACTTGTAGAAAAATTTTCGCTTAAAAAATAAATTTTTTTTACGAAACAAAACGTTTGGCTACAAATCCACGTGCAAAACGTGCCCGCTGTGCGACAAAAGAATTTGCTCCAATAAACAGGAAAAATCACTAAAAAAATAAAAAACTGTGAACTAAAATCCTAATTTAAAGTATAATTTAAAACCTATACGAGGAAAAAATGGGCGGTGAAAAAATTTATTCTGCTGCATTGATTGGATGCGGACGAATTGGCTATAGTCTTGGGCTCGACAAAAAACGAGAGCAGCCAGCTAGTCACACAATGGCACTTCTTGCAAATTCTAGAATAAATTTAATTGCGGCGTGCGATACAAATTCTCAAAATCTGCAAATTTGGCATGACGCCCATAAAAAAATTACGGTTTATTCAGACAGCGCAAATCTTTACACGCGCCAAAAGCCTCAAATTATAACGATTGCTGTAAACGAAAATGCGCATCTTAAAGAAACGCTTGCGGCTATAAATCAGAATCCGGAACTTATTATTTTGGAAAAACCTGTGGCGCTGAATATGAAAGACGCAAAATCGATTGAACTTGCGGCAAAGGTGAATCACGTAAATATTTTGGTAAATCACGAGCGGCGGTTTTCGGAAGATTATCTGCTGGCAAAAAAATATATGTCGCAAATTGGCGAGCTGCAGAGCATTAATGCGGCTTTGTATTCGAGTCTTGCGGTTTATAATCCGAATGAAGAAAATTCCGGGGCGTACAGTTTGATTCACGACGGAACTCATCTTGTTGATGCAGTTTTGTTTTTTCTTGAGGATGAAAATTTTTCGGAATTAAATGAAATTTCTGTTTTTGACAAAGACGAATTTTCTGCTCAAAAAAAAGGCGGACTTTTAAAAAGCGCCCAGTCACTTAAAAATATTCCTAAAAAAACAAAATACGTAAATTCAATTTTAAATAATCCTCAGATTTCTGGAGTTTTTCGCGACCAGAATAATATTGTGCGCCAGCTTTGTGCAGTTTATTCAACAAAAAAATGTCCTGAAGTGTGCATAACAATGAGCGGCCGTTCAAAATATTTTGGCTTTGAAATTACAATTACTGGAACTCAGGGCAGAATTTGCATTGGAAACGGCTACTTAAAGTTTTATAAAAGAGCGGAATCTTCGCTTTACACAGGATTTTATTCTCTTTGCGCCGATAAACTCGTGAAAGTTCCAAAAAAGACTCAGTATTTTTCAAATATGATTCAAAATGCAGTTGATTTTTTAGACGGAAAAGAAAACTTAAAGTCAACCTTGCAAACCGGAATAAATGCGCTTGCGGTTCTTGAAGAGATAAAAGAGCGGGTACGGAAGTGAAGGCTGGGGCGCGTGTAATGTCGAGAATTTTTTGTTAAGAAGTGCTTTTCTTGTGGAGAAGGAATTTTATTGGTAACTGGCGCGACCGTTACTGAAAAAATTTCCCTAATGAAAAGAAATTTTCTTTGTTAACAGAGAATTTTATTAGTAACCAGCCCGCCCGTGTAATGTCGAGAATTTTTTCTAAACAAAAAAAATCCTCCCCTTAACAAAAAAGTCCTTTTCAAAAATCATCAAAATCCCCAAAATCATCAAAATTATTAAAATTTGCCTTTCTCCCCAAACGTTGCGTTTTTGCATTTATTTTCATATAATAAAAGTTCATTAGGAAAATGCTTTTTTGCGGATTTTTTAGTTTCGCAATTATTTTTTTAAGGCAAACATCTTTTTAGATTTTAATGGCTTAAGGTTTTAAAATGAAAAAAATTCTTTCAGTTTTTACAATGTCGCTTTTTTTTGCAGCCCTGTCTTTTGCTCAGGAAATTACAACTGCCAGCGATTATTTTAAGGAAATTGGCGATTATTATTCTACAATCCGCGATTATGAAGCTGATATTGAAATAAATTCTGGTTCTTCAGATATGAAAGGTAGGGTAAGTTTTAAAAGTCCTGAACTTTTGCGCATCGACTTTGAAGAGCCTAGCGAACAGGTAATTCTTTTTAACGGAACTGACCTTACTATTTATCTTCCTGGTTCGTCTGCAATTCTTAAGCAGTCTGTGGAAAAGGCAAATTCCTCTCTAAATTCAGAAGGACTTAATTTGATGCGCCGCTATTATTCTGTTTCGTACGAGAGTGGTCAGGATCCAGTTCCTTTAGATGAAGGCAGCGACGAAATGGTTGTAAATTTTATGCTTTACGCCCGCTCCGCTTCTGAAGCTTTTAGAACAATCCGACTTTCTGTTGATGTAAATACAAAATTGATTCGGCGAGTTATTGCCACAACAAAGCAGTCAGAAAAAATCACCTTTGATTTGTACAATTATTCTTTAAACACAGACATTGCGAATGAGCGTTTTGTGTATACGCCACCGTCTTCTGCAAAC
>CAZXCR010000022.1:0-11430 GCA_964639315.1 uncultured Treponema sp.
AATTGATTTTTTCTTAACAAAAAATTTTATCAGTAATAGTCGCTTGATTTCGACAGGTTCAATCGGCGCTTAAATGATTAATTACAAAAAACTCGAATTTTGACCTAACAGAAAATTTTATCAGTAACTTGCGCCGGAAAATGCAAGACGCGGTGGTTGGCGAGGAGAATCTGCGACAGTTGCTGTGCGAGGTCGCCTAAGTTTAACAAAATCAGATTACGAGGAAAAAATGAGTGGAGAGTTAGAATCAGAAATTTCAGTTGTAACTTGCAGCGATGAGAAAATTTTTTTGAATACCTTTATGACGAGTCTTGAATTTGCGAAGGCAAGATTTTCAGAAAAAATTTCAGAGCGCGGAGTTCTTGCAAAAAAAATTGACGGTGCGTGGAATTTCGAAAGTTGGAATTTTGAAGAAACAAATGAAAATTCTTTAGGAAATGTTATTCTTGAAGGAAAGGCTTTTAAAGGCGACACTCTAAAAAATCTTTTTGCAAAAATAAATTTTTCCGAAGCTGATAAAATTAATGCCGTAAGAGCTGGCGCCGCCGTTGTAAGCGCAATAGAAGACGCTCTTAACTGGAATCAAAAAATTCCTGCAGAAGGTGGCGGCGCAATTTTTGTAAGTAGCGATTTTACTCAGATTATTTTTCTGCCGGAACTTTTTTTTGAATCTGCGGTTTTGTGCTGCCGAAAAGATATTCTTTCCGAAGAAAACGGATTTTATGTAAATGAAAATTTAAGCGGAACTCAGGCTCTAAAATTTATTCAGGCAAGCATTGCGTACAAAGTTTTAAGCGGCGATTTTCCTTTTCAAAATAAAAATCGTGAGCAAAGGGCAGCGGATATTTTAGACAAAAATTTTATCCCGGCAGAAATAAAAATTCCTGGGTTAAATAAAATTCTTGCTGATTCAATAAATTCTGCTTTAAGCCAGGAAGTTTCTACAGAACGCAAAAAAAAATCTAATCTACCTTCTTCGAATCTTGAAATTTCGCATTTTCCTCGCACTCAGTTTTTTGAAGAATGCGGTTTGCTTCAAAACGGAGAACTTTCTGAGGACGGAAAACTTCTTGTTGTAAACAGGACTTTAAAAATCAGCGATGAAAAATTTTCTAAAAATGCTGAACGTTCCAGAAAAAAGCGGGAAGCAAGGGTAAAAAATGTGCGCTGGCTTAGAAAAAGTCGCACTTTGCTCATAATTATTGCCGCCGTGTTAGTTGTAGGAATTTTTACAGGACTTTCATTTTTCTTTACTTCACAGGAAAAGCCAAGTTCTCAAGGATTAACTTCTAGGGAAACAGTTGAAATGTTTTACAGCGCAATGAACACTCTTGATGTGGACCAGGCAATTGCGTGTTCAAAAAGTAAAGAAATGAAATCTTACACGGGAGTTTTAAGCAATATTTATATAAGCTACAAGGCTCGTGCAATGTACAACACAAAACTTGAAGCACGTCCGCTTTCTCAGTGGCTTTGCCTTAATCAGACTTTGTTTAGCATTGAAGGCCTAAGTCAGTTTAAAATTCAGGGCGAGCAGGGAAGACTTCTTTTTGAAGCGCAGAATAAAAATCAGCACGTAAAGGCACTTACTGAAGAAAATGGCGAGGCTTTAAGCGAAGGAAAAACGCTTTCTTACAAGGTGACTTTTTATACGGTTCTTGCAGAACAGTCGGATTCGCTAACAGTAAATTCCGTTTGTGACATTGTAAAACTTGAGTTCAGTAAAAATCGCTGGCAAATTATTTCAATAAACAGAACAAAGCTTAACGAAGAAATTTTTTCCATCGAAGAATTTGTTGCTGATTATGAAGCTGCGGTTGAAAAGTGTGGCAAAAATATTGATGAAATTATGACGGTGCTTGAAAACAAATATTACTGGCTTCCAAGTGATTCAGAAATTGATGAAGCAGTGGCTCTTCTTGAAACAAAAACGATTTTGTAAAATCAAAAAATCTTGTCTGACACTTTTACGTTTTTTGTCATATTGACAGAACCTACCTCACTTTATAAAATTGCCTTGTATCTTGCTAAGATAAGAATCTGCAATTTATAAGGGAAAAAAATGTCTACACAGAATTATAATCTTGAAAAACAGCATGCTAAGGGAAAACTTCATGCAATTGAAAGAATCAATGCTCTTTGTGACAAGGGCAGTTTTTATGAAATTTATTCAGCTTCACGTCATAACTGTACAAGTTTTGGCATGGAACAGAAAGAAATACCTTATGACGGTGTAATTACCGGATTTGGAAAGGTAAACGGAAAAAAAGTTGCAGTTTATGCTCAGGATTTTACTGTGCAAGGCGGAAGTTTAGGAAAGGTTCACGGTCAGAAAATTGCAGAACTGATTGAAATGGCCATTGCTGCAAAATGTCCTGTAATCGGAATGAATGATTCAGGTGGAGCTCGCATTCAGGAAGGTGTTGATTCACTTTGCGGTTACGGGGAACTTTTTTATCAGAATGTACGTGCAAGCGGAGCAGTTCCGCAGATAAGCATTATTGCAGGACCTTGTGCCGGCGGTGCAGTTTATTCTCCGGGGCTTACGGATTTTATTTTTGCAGTTGATTCAATCAGCCAAATGTTCATTACAGGACCTAAAGTTGTAAAGTCAGTAATGTTTATGGATATTTCTGCTGAAGATTTGGGTGGCGCTTCAATTCATTCGCAGAAGAGTGGAGTTGCTCATTTTAGATGCTCTTCAGAAAAAGACTGCTACGAAAAGGTTCGTAAACTTTTGGATTACATTCCGCATTATTACGGCGAAGAAATTCTTGCAGATCCAAAATTCAAGTTTGATGAAAAGAAAAAGGCTAAGGAAATTCAGCAGATTTTGCCGGAACGTTCAGCTCAGGCATACAATATGCACGATGTTATAAATTGCGTTACTGATGATGAAAGCTTTTTTGAAGTAATGGAAGAATTTTCTCCAAATGCAATTACAGGCTTTGCAAAAATCGAAGGAAAGTCTGTGGGAATTATTGCAAATAATCCGGCTTCATTAGGCGGAGTTTTAAATTGCGATGCTTCTGATAAAATTGCACGTTTTGTACGCTACTGCGATGCCTACAATGTTCCGCTCGTAAATTTTGTGGATGTTCCAGGATTTATTCCAGGTCCACAAGAAGAGCAGAAAGGAATTATTCGCCACGGTGCAAAAGTGATTTATGCCTACAGCGAAGCAAGTGTTCCAAAAGTGACTGTAATTACTCGCAAAGCATACGGCGGTGCTTATATTGCAATGTGTTCAAAGCATCTTGGTGCTGATTTTGTTTACGCATGGCCTAAGGCAGAAATTGCAGTAATGGGTGCTGAAGGAGCGTTGGAAATTCTTTACGCAAAAGAGATGAAAGATCCTTCAAAAGCAGAATTTGTTGCACAAAAATCTCAGGAATATCGCGAAAAAATTATGACTCCATCAATTGCAGCCCAGCGCGATTATATTTCAGAAATTATAAATCCTGAAGAAACTCGCGAGCGCATAGCACGTTCCCTTGAATTCTTAAGCAACAAGGAACTTAAGGTTATGCCAGCAAAAAAGCACGGAAACATTCCGCTTTAATTTTAGAATTTCAGAATTTAAAAATTTATAAATAGCATAAAGCCTTCTGCATTGATTTGTGCAGGAGGTTTTTTTTGTTAAGGGTGTTGCGAAAACTAGTGAATCCCGGTGGTTGAGCCTGTCGAAACTACCATCTGTAATTGACTGAGAGTGTGTCGCTTGATTTCGACAGGCTCAATCGGCGCTTAGATGATAATTTCAAAAACTCGAATTTTGACCGTTTAATAAAAAATTTTTTCTTAACAAAAAAATCTGCGAGTTTGCCAGCTGTTACTGATAAAATTCCTGCTTTAACTGAAAATTTTTCTTAACAAAGCAATCCTACGAGTTTCGCTTGTCGAAACTCGTGTTGCCCACGAATGTGGGCATACGTAACCGTAAGGTTGCGGCAAATTCGCTCCAAATAACTAAAACCTGCATTCCACCCAACCCTCCTGTCCGCATATTTATCAAACAGAAAAAAAATAATAAAATCGCTAAAAAATCAGTTTTAAAAAGAGGGCAAAAATGCTTGCAAAAAGACTTGAAAATTTACATCCCTACGTTCCCGGCGAACAGCCTAAAGACCGTGATTATTTAAAAATAAATGCAAATGAAAATCCTTATCCGCCGCACAAAAGCGTTTCAAAGGCTGTAAAAAATGCAGTTAAAAAAAATCTTTCTTCGTTGGGCGTTTATCCTGACCCTGATTCAAATGAACTGCGCGCCGCGATTGCAAAAATGCTGAATTCTTCTGGCGGAGTTTTGTGCAGCGACAGTGCAAAAAATGAACTTGATTTTGAAATTACTCCAGAAATGATTTTCTGCGGAAACGGAAGCGACGAAGTTCTAAGCTTTGTTTTTTATACTTTTTTTGATTCAGACCGTCCGCTAGTTCTGCCTGAATTTACCTACAGTTTTTATCCAGTTTACTGCGGATATTACAGCATTCCTATGAAAACCGTAAAATTAAAAGAAGACTGGTCGCTTGATACAGAAAAAATGCTCGAAGAAGCAAATAAAACTGATTCGGGAATAATCTTTGCAAACCCCAACGCACCTACAGGAATTGCCCTAAAACGAAACCAAGTTGCCCAAATGATAAAATCTGCTCCAAAAGACAGAATTTTTGTAGTTGACGAAGCTTACGCTGATTTTGGCGAAGAAAGTTGCATTCCGCTGTTAAAAGAATTTAAAAATCTTGTAATTGTGCGTACTTTTTCAAAGAGTTTGTCTTTTGCGGGGCAGAGGCTTGGCTACATAGTTGCAAATCCGGAACTTGTGAGCGCAGTTTTTACAGTAAAGAATTCGTTCAATCATTTTCCAGTGGATTTTTTAACCCAAACCGCCGGAATTGCTTCTTGCAAGGCTTACGAATATTACGCAGAAAATGCAAAAAAAATTGTAGCGGAGCGGGAGTCGCTTACGGAATTTCTTCGCGAAAAGGGTTGGTTTGTAATAAGCAGCAAAACGAATTTTATTTTTACTAAAAAAGACGGAAAGCGCGGCAAAGAAATTTACGAAACGGTAAAAAAAGCTGGAATTTTGATTCGCCACTTTAACACGCCTGGAATTGAGGACTTTGTGCGCATTACGATTGGAACCAAAGCTCAAATGGAAAATTTAAAGAAGGTGCTTGCGGAAATTTAATTTTTGTTTTTTTTGGAGCGAGCATTTTTACTTGCGGCCGGCCTTCCGCGGTTTCGCTTTCGCTCATTCCAGCAAACTACGGTTGTTGATAAATTCTTTACATAAGAAGAATTTACGAGTTTTCGTAAGAAAACTCGGGAAGCAGGCGTAAGCCTGCGACTTTTTCTTCACTGCCAAAAAATTTTCTTTTTCGGTTTTCTTGATACAAATTTTTTCTGCAAAAGTAAAACCTAGCCGCGATAGTAAGGATGCGTAAGCATTGTTTCTTGAGATTTTCTCAAGAAACAACGGAGCGAAAGCGGAGTCCTGAATAGCGCGTTAACCATTTGAATTTGCTCCAGAAAATCTGGAAAATTTGACAGTAAAACTTTTCGATTGTAAAATTATTGAATCACCTCTGAAAAATCATCGTAATGTTTTTTTGGAGGTTTTTTTATAAAGAGCATTTAATTTTCTGAGGTCTATATGTTTAAAAGTTTAAAATCGAAATTTCTAATAGCAATTTTAGGCATTGTAATCATTTCAAATTTTGTTATAGGAACAATTATTTTAAGCATAGCAAGGAACGCTTTAACTAAGTCTGTAAATTCTGATTTAACAAATATTGCCCGCTCTATTGCAATTCAGTTTGAAGAAATAAATAACCGCGAATTTCGTATGCTTACAACTATTTCTACAATGAATTATGTTCGCGACACTTCTATTCCTATCAAAGAAAGAATTGATTTTGTTACTGCAAACGCTACAAATATTGATAAAAATTATATTTCAGTTTCAATGTTTGATGTTTACGGCAACACTTACAACGAAAAGGGCGTACACTCTGATATGAGCAATACTAAGGCTTATACCAGCGCTATGATTGGTAAAAAATCCCTTACAGACCCGCAGTTTGTTGACGGAGAATTTGTTTTAGTTTATTCAGTTCCTATTTTTGATAAGGACTTGCAGCCGGCAGGTGCGGTTTATGCAATTGTAAAAGCCGAAAGAATGTATACGGTTTGTAGGTCTCTTAAAGTTGGAAATTCCGGTCATCCAAAGATTATAAATATGCAGTCTGGAGTTACTGTTGGTGATGAAAAAATGGAAAAAATCACTTTGGGCGAAAATATTGGAAAAAATGCTACCGGTAACTTTAAGACGATTATTGATAATCTAAAAAAAGGCAAAGCTTCTACTGCGGTTTATTCTGACCCAGTAACAAACAAAAAAATGGCGTGTGCGTATCAAAAAGTTGGCTCAAGTTGCAATTGGGCGGTTTTGTGTTCTGCGCCTTACAGCGAATTTTATGGTTCACTTAATGCAATGATTGTAGCAATTGTAATTGTTATGATTTTTATGATTGCAGTTTCTGTTTGCGTAAGTATTTTTATTGTTTCAAAATCTCTTGACCCGCTAAAAAATTTAAAAAATTCAATTACGGAAATTGCCAGTGGCAGTGCTGACCTTACAAAGAGAATCAGTGTAAAAAATGCGGACGAAATTGGCGAAGTTGTAAAGGGATTTAATCAGTTTTCTGAAAAATTGCAGAATATTATTTCGGGAGTTAAGGAATCTAAAAATCTTCTTGAAACCGCCGGCGAGGATTTGGTTGCAAGTACCAGCGACACCTTAGCTTCAATTACGGAAATTCTTGATGAAATTAAACTGGTTTATTCAGAAATTGATGTGCAAACAAAGGGCGTTGATGAAACTTCTGAAAGCATAAACGATATTACACAGAAAATTTCTCAGCTTGACCATTTGATTGAAGTTCAGGCAAGCGATATTACAGAATCTTCTGCGGCAATTGAGCAGATGATGGGAAATATTTCGTCAATAAATTCTTCAATGGACAAAATGGCAGAAGAATTTGCCCTGTTACTTTCAAGTTCTGATGAAGGAAATAAGCTTCAAAAAGAAGTGAACGAAAAAATTCTTTTTATTGAAGAGCAGAGTAAAACTTTACAAACTGCAAACCAGGCGATTGCTTCTATTGCAAGCCAAACAAATCTTCTTGCAATGAACGCCGCAATTGAAGCTGCACACGCTGGCGAAGCTGGTAAGGGATTTAGCGTTGTTGCTGATGAAATTCGCAAACTTTCTGAAACTTCTTCAGTTCAGTCTAAGCAGATTGGAACTCAGCTTAAGGGAATTAGAAACTCTATAGAAAGCGTTGTTACGGCTTCGGTTCAGTCGAGTGCGGCGTTTAATAATGTTTCTAATAAGATTATTGAAACTGATAATCTTGTGCGGCAAATAAAAGATGCTTTGGAAGAACAGAATCAAGGTTTCCAGCAGATTACTGAGGCTTTGGGAGATATGAACGATACAACTGGCGAAGTTCGTGGTGCTTCTGGCGAAATGCAAAAGAGTAGCGAGTCGATTGTAAATCAAATGCAAAAACTGAAGTCTGTTTCTGACGAAATTGGCGGTAAAATGAACCAAATGCAGACCGGCGCAAGAAAAATTAAGGAAACCGGCGCTGCTTTAAGCGACATAAGCGAAAAAATGGAAGATTCAATCAGCGAAATTGGAATTCAAATTGACCAGTTTATTGTTGAAGAAGGTGCGGCAAATTCAAATGTTCCGAATGTTGCTAATAATTCCGAAGCGCAAGAAAGTGCAGCTCCTACAGCCGCAAACTCGCAAGATTTTTTTGTTAAGAAATAGATTTTTTATTAACAGAAAATTTATCAGTAATAGTCGCTTGATTTCGACAAGTTCAATCGGCGCTTAGATGATTAATTGTAACAAACTCGAATTTTGACCTAAAATAAAAAAAGCGACAGATTGAAGTAAAATTCAGCCGGTCGCTTTTTTTGTTTAGAAATGTGTTTTAGAAATTTATTTTTTCATAATGTAGCCAAGAAGAGAAACTATCCAGCCAACTATAATCATATAAAATCCTACATAAGCGGTTTTTAGGAAACCTTTTGCAATTGCTTGATAAAGTCTGTCCTGATTAAAA
This sequence comes from uncultured Treponema sp., assembly GCA_964639315.1. Classification (GTDB taxonomy): domain Bacteria; phylum Spirochaetota; class Spirochaetia; order Treponematales; family Treponemataceae; genus Treponema_D. Next base: position 8,142 of record CAZXCR010000022.1, read on the forward strand.
CCAATTACAAGAACAACGCCACCTACGATGCTTACAATAAGTGCAATAAGTTTTACCAAATCAGATTTGCTTATGATGTTGAACGAAAATACGAGTCCTACAACTGCGCCTACGAAAATAAGAAGTGCTCCTATTGTTACAAAACCAAAGTTGTCGAAGTTGATAAAATCAAAGCCATTTGAGGTTCCGCCAAAGAGTTTTCCCTTGAACATAGGAACGCAAAATCCAATTACCACCAGCGCCATTCCAATAAGGTAAAGCAAACTGATTTTTTTACTTTTTTTAGCCATAGTTTCCTCCTATTTGTAGCAGGATTTTTTTTAGTCCTGTTAGAATAACTACAGAAAATATTATAACATAAAAATAACAGTCTTCAAGAAAAGTTCAAAAGTGATAAGAAGGCTTTTGGTTTACAAGAAATTTTTTCAGTAACACACGGGCGGGCTGGTTACTAGTGGATTTTCTCTTAACAAAAAATTCTATTGGTATCTCGCGCAGATTAAATTCCACACAGAACAAATATTTTCCCCCGCTAGAAGTGATTTAACTTTTTGAAAAATAAAACCTAGCCGCGCGTGGAGCCATTGTGAAGCAAGCCGCCGATTTTCGGCGGCCGAACGGAATGAGTGAGTGGCGGAAGGCGCGTAGAAGTAAAAAAAATTTGCTCCAAAGAAAAAAACTTCTTCATCAGCAAAAAATTTGTAAAAAATAGCAGTTGGTAAAAAAAAATTTGCTGCGTACTTGAATTTTAGCCACTAAAAATATATAAATAGAAATACATCAAGGGCGATGTATATTTCCTAAGAAGATTTTGGGGAATTACATCGCCTTTTTTTTATTTGCACTTTTTACTTTTCGGTCAGAAATGCACTTAAGATGCAGTAAATTTTATGGGGGTTAAAAATGAAAAACGTACCTGAGCTTTTTGGAAGCATGGTTTTTAATCAGAAGGTAATGAAAGACAGACTGCCAAAAGAAACTTTCAAGGCATTAAAAAAGACGCTTGATGACGGCGTTCCTCTTGAGCTTGATGTAGCAAATGTAGTTGCTCACGCTATGAAAGAATGGGCTATTGAAAATGGCGCTACTCACTATGCTCACTGGTTCCAGCCATTAACAGGCATTACTGCTGAAAAACACGATTCATTTATTAATCCTCAGGATGACGGAACTGTAATTATGTCATTCAGCGGAAAGGAACTTGTAAAAGGTGAACCAGATGCGTCTTCTTTCCCGAGCGGAGGTCATCGTGCAACTTTTGAAGCTCGCGGATATACTGTTTGGGATCCAACTTCTTATCCGTTCATCAAGGAACACACTCTTTGTATTCCTACAGCTTTCTGCTCGTATACTGGCGAAGCACTCGATAAAAAAACTCCTCTTCTTCGCTCAATGGAAGCTCTTGATACTCAAGCAAAAAGAATTCTTAAACTGTTTGGCAAGGAAGTAAGTCACGTTGCTACAACTGTTGGCCCGGAACAGGAATATTTTATTGTTGACCACAAACTTTGGTCAGAACGCAAAGATCTTAGAATGGCTGGACGCACTCTTTTTGGAGCAAAGCCTGCTAAGGGTCAGGAAATGGACGACCAGTATTTTGCAGCTCTCAATCCGCGAATTGTAGAATACATGGAAGACTTGAACGATACTTTGTGGAAGTACGGCATTCTTTCTAAAACTGAACATAACGAAGTAGCTCCGGCTCAGCACGAAATGGCGCCTATTTTTACTACCACTAACCTGGCTGTTGACCAGAACCAGCTCACAATGGAAGTAATGAAGAAAGTTGCAAAGCGTCACGGACTTGAATGTTTGCTTCACGAAAAACCATTTGCGGGACTTAACGGCAGTGGAAAACACAACAACTGGTCTATGGCTACAAATGAAGGCGAAAATCTTCTTGAACCAGGAAAAACTCCTGAAAGCAACGCGCAGTTTCTTTTGTTCCTTACGGCAATTTTGAAGGCAGTTGATGAAAATCAGGATTTGTTGCGTATTTCAGTTGCAAGTGCAGGAAACGACCATCGTCTTGGAGCAAACGAAGCACCGCCAGCAATTATTTCTGTTTACCTTGGAGATGAACTTTATAAGGTTCTGCTTTCTATTGTTGAAGGAAAGCCTTACTCTGCTGACAAAAAATCTAAGATGACAATTGGCGTTGATGTTCTGCCTCCAATTCCAAAAGATTCAACTGACCGCAACAGAACTTCTCCGTTCGCATTTACCGGAAATAAATTTGAATTCCGTTCGTGCGGTTCAGCACTTTCAATTGCAGGTCCAAACACTGCTTTGAACGCAATCGTTGCTTATTCATTAAAAGACTTTGCTGATGAACTTGAAGGCGCTGCTGATTTCGAAAAAGCCCTTAATTCACTCATTGAACGCGAAGTAAAGGCTCACTGGAAAATTGTATTCAACGGAAACGGCTACGATGAATCATGGAAGACTGAAGCTAAAAAACGCGGTCTTCTTGAACTTAAGACTCTGCCTGATGCTGTGGCTCATTATCTGGATGCAAAGAACGTAAAACTTTACACAGAAATGGAAGTTTATACTCAGCAGGAAATGGAAAGTCACTATGAAATCAAACTTGAAAAATATGCTCAGGTTTTAAACATTGAAGTAAACACAATGCTTGAAATGGTTTCAAAAGATATTTTGCCGGCTGCGTACAAGTACATTTCGGCTGTAAGTAAAACTGCAATTGATCTTAAAACTGTGGTTCCTTCAGCAAAACTTAGCGCAGAAACAAAATTGCTTTCTGAACTTGACGAACTTGCAAATTCTCTTGCAGAAAAAGCGGCTGAACTTGATGCAGTTCACAAGGAAGCTGTGGAAGCAGGCGATATGATGGCTGTGGCAAAGGCTTATGCTGACAAGGTTATTCCAAAAATGGCAGAAACCCGCGCTGTTGCAGACAAAATTGAACCTTTGCTTGGCGAAGAATACAAACCTTTCCCAAGTTACGAAGATTTGCTTTACAGAGTTTAAGGTTCTTTACAACTGAAGTTTCAGCGTAAAAAATAAAAAATCCCGGTGTTCAAAGAATTTTTTCTTAGTTCGCCGGGATTTTTTTTTGGAGCATACTTTTTTACTTACGACCGGGCTTCCAGGGCTCCGCTATCGCTCCGGTATTTTTGCTTCGCAAAAACACTTGCCTTCGGCAACCCTTCCAGTCCGGGCTAGGCTTTACTAAAAAAAGAAAAATTTTTTCACTTGCGGGGGTTACTAATGGATAGTGTCAAGAAATGTTCGCAATTTCTTTGAAAAAAGTCACGAAAAACAGGCC
>CAZXCR010000023.1:0-11262 GCA_964639315.1 uncultured Treponema sp.
GAAAAGCGAAGGCCGGAACAGCGGATTCCTAAAAAGATTCGACACGTGCAACGTGCCGTGCTTGAAGAAATAAAATTTGCTCCAAAAAATAAGCAAACTGTAACGGAAGTGCTGGATTTTTTGTTTTTATTTGGGTTGCGTTTTTAAAAATGATTTTTTTTGCGCGGAGGTTTATAATTTAGTTATGAAGAAACTTTTGAAATGGAGCTTTTGCTCAGTTTTTTTTAATTTTCTGATTTTTTTCTTTTGCAATGCTTTTGTTTCGTGCGTTCTTTTGGAGTCTAGTTCTAGCACTACCAGCACTTCTTCTAATGAATTTGTGGATTTTTCTTCGGATTCTGACTGCGAAATTCAAAATATGAAGACGCTCGGCACTTCTTCTAATTCTATTACGCTCACTGGTCTAACTGCGGGGCAGCCAATTTTATTTGTAAACTTTAATAAGGGCTCAAGTTCTATTGCTTCAAAAGATATTCGCTGCAAAGTTTCGGGCACTAATTTAAATACTTCGTCTTCTGGAGATGTTGTTCCTTATTCAAGCACTTCAACACATTCGCCGGGCAGCAGGAGTGCAGAAAATTCTTCTTCTTCGGAAAACCAGCCGAGCTTAACTTTACGGCATTTTGTTCCGCCGGTAAGCAATTCTGAACTTTTTTCACAGGCAAAATATTCTTCGCGTGCGGCAAGTTCCCAAGATTCTTCTGATGAAGTAACTGCCGCTGATTTTACTGTGGATGTAAGCGAAAAAGAAATTTTTATTGACTGCGACTCTTCTCTTTCTGAGTACGAAGCGTCTAGTGCTACTTTACGTGCAATCGGTTACAACGGCGGATTTACTGAAGAAGATGCAGAAACTCAAAATCTTTCTGATTCAGATGCGGTTTGTTTGGTTTGGGTTATAGATGATTATTATGATGAATCGTCTTCTTCGGGAGAAAAAATAAATTCTACGGTAGCACACAGTATTGCTGAAAAATTCGGCAAGTATTATTCGCTTGAGCGCAGTATTTTTGGTAAAGAAAGCGATTATCTTGTAAATTCTTCTGGAAAAATCAAATCTACTACAATGGCAACAACAAGTCCTACTGGAACGTTGGTCAACATTGTGGTTTACGATATTGGCGCGGACTATAATTCTGGTGATGAATGTGGCGTTGCAGGATATTTTTATTCTAAGGACTATTTTGAATCGAGTTCGTCTTATTCTTCGAACAGCGTTTTATATTACACAAACGAAGGTAAATATTTTTATATAGACAGTCCGTACTGCAATTATGTTTCTACAGCTTCTTCTTCGGCAAGTAATTCTGAACTTTACGCCGGAACTGATGATGTGAGCGGCACTGCACTTACAACGCTTTTTCACGAATTTCAGCATATGATTAACTGGAACACAAAATCTTACAATAATTTAAGTCCGTCAACTTGGTATAACGAAATGCTTTCTATGCTTGCAGAAGATATTCTTGATACGGCTTTGGAACTTGATGATTCCGACGATGCTGTTTGGAATGCAAGAATTCCTTACTACAATGAATATTATTATTATTCAGCACTCGACGAGTACCGCAGTGATAATTCTTCTTACACAATCGTTTCGTATTCTACCGCCTACGCGCTTGGTTCTTATCTTGCGCGAAATTATGGTGGAATAGATTTTGTAAGTGCATTAAGTCAAAATGAATATGTTGATTGGGATTCAATTTTGAATGCGGTTCAAACTGCAAGTTCAACTACAAAATCGCGGCTGCAACTTTACAAAGAAGTAATTGCCGCAAGTGTTTTCAGAAATGATTTTGCTGAATCAAATTCTCTGCCTACATTTAAAAAATCCGCTTCAAGTACAGATTATTCTTATGCTGACGGAACTTACGAAAGTCTTGTAATGCCAGAAATTGACATTTTTAGCGACAGTTACAAATATGTTTATTCATCGTTGTCATCGTCTTACTACACAGGACCACTTATAATGAAAAGAGGAATTACTTCAAGTTCGGGACTTCGCGCTCACGGATTCAATATTCATTTTGCCGGATACGCGACTGGAAGTACCGTAACTTTAACTTTTTCTTCTACATCTGGCAGTGTTGACGAAAACGAGCAAATTTTAATTTTCTATCAGGATGAATTTTCAAACAAGGCAGATTCCTGACTAAAGTGCGGCTTTACTGAAAATTTCAGTAGTAACCTGCGCAGAGTATGCGTGAGTAAAAGAAATTTGTCATTCTGAATTTATTTCAGAATCTGTAACAGCACGTTTTTTTTGCGTTTGCTAAATTATTTTGATAAAAAATTGATTTTAAAAAATGATTGTAAAAAAATTGACTTTTTAAGGAGTAAAAAAAATGGGGTTTCTTAGTAACAGTAAAGAAAAAAATTCTGCGCAAACGGTTGTGCAGGAGGTTTGTAAAATAAAAAAGGGCGAAAAGGTTCTGATTATTGCAAATCCAGAAACAAATCTTATTGCCCAAGATTTATTTGCCGCCTGTAACGAAGCCGGCGCTAAAACAACTTTAGTTTTTCAGAATACAAAAAAATCCAGCGATTATGCAGAAGATGCTGTAATTTCAGCAATAAAAAGCGAACCTGACGTTTGTTTTTCTATTTCACAGAATAAACTTGGAAAAGATGCCGCTGCCACAGCGCAACCTTATGTAGATTCGCAGGGTAAATCTTACGACAGTATTTTTGACTTTTTGCTTGACGGAAAAAAATCAATGCGTGCCGTGTGGACTCCTGGCGTTACAGTTGATATGTTTGACCGCACTGTAAAAATTGATTACAAGGAACTTTTTGCGCGCTGTAAGTCGATTTGCGAAAAATACAAAAATGCTGTAAGCGTTCACGTTACAAGCCCTAATGGAACTGATGTTACAGTTGGCGTAAAAGGCAGAAGTCCAATGGAAGATAACGGCGACTTTAGCAGAGCAGGCACTGGCGGAAACATTCCAGCCGGAGAAGTTTTTATAAGTCCAGTAGTAGGAAGCACGCAGGGAACAATTGTTTTTGACGGAAGTATGACTTTTAATGACGGCGATGCTCTTTTAGGCACACCAATTACTGTAAAAGTTGACCAAGGTTTTGTAAGCGACGTAAAAGGCGGAGATGAAGCGCGCAGGCTTTTAAAAGATATTATTTTTGCGGAAACAAGTCCAAAAGGAATGGAGTTGATGGGAAAACTGCCAAAGGGTTCTGGGGTGATTTACGCAAAAAATGCAAGAAATATTGGCGAACTTGGAATAGGCTTGAATCCAAATGCAAATATTACAGGAAATATGCTTGAAGATGAAAAAGCATTCCGCACCTGTCATTTTGCAATTGGTCAGAATTACGATGGCGATGCTCCAGCTTTAATTCATTTTGATGGAATTGTAAGAAATCCAAGCATAACAATTAAATACGAAGACGGAAGTGAATTTCTTCTTTTAGACAAAGGCGATTTGCAAATCTAAGGAAAAATTTTATGGCAGAAAAACAGTCAGATGGCGAAGTAGAAAATTCTGAAAAAATCAAATTGCTGCAAAAATTTGTGGACGAAAGCTCAAATATAGTATTTTTTGGTGGCGCCGGAGTAAGTACAGAAAGTGGCATTCCAGATTTTAGAAGTGTTGACGGACTTTACAATCAAAAATGGAAATTTCCGCCCGAAACAATTTTAAGCAAAAGCTTTTTCTACGCAAACACAAAGGAATTTTATAGATTTTATCGCGAAAAAATTCTGTTTCAGGGAAAAAAGCCTAATGCAGCGCACCTAAAACTCAGTGAACTTGAAAAATGTGGAAAATTAAAAGCGCTTATTACACAAAATATTGACGGTTTGCATCAGATGGCAGGAAGCAAAAACGTTTTTGAACTGCACGGAACGATTCTAAAAAATCACTGTATAAAATGCGGCGCCTCTTATAATCTTGATTACGTAATTAACAATAAAGATGCTGACGGAATTCCTCGTTGCCAAAAAGAATCTTGTGGCGGCGTAATAAAGCCTGATGTTGTTTTGTACGAAGAAAATCTAAATGACGAAACTGTTTCTGGCGCAATACAAGCTATTGCTTGTGCAGATATGCTCATAATTGGCGGAACTTCCTTAAGCGTTTATCCAGCTGCCGGATTTATCCGCTATTTTAGAGGAAATCATCTGGTTTTAATAAACAAAAGCCAAACTCCAAACGACAGCGACTGCGATTTAGTAATTCACGGAAGTATTGGAAAAATTTTGGCTCAAATTCACGTTTAGAGCTTTACGCTAGAAAAAGTTACAAAAAAATTACTGCTGATTTTCTGTTTGCAAGGCAAGGCGTTCGCGGACTAAAGATTCCAAATTTAGAAGCGTTTTTTTCAGCTGCTTTGAATTACTTCCCGCAAGAACGTTGTCGCAGGCAAAGCTTGTTTTTGTAAGAGACACAAGAATTTCCTGTTCAAATTTTGCTCCCAGAATTTCGTTAACAGGAACAATTTTTTTTGAATCGTCTGAAATTTTTTGTAGGAGCAATTTTTCTTCTTCAAACTGCTGATTCAAATTGCCGGATTTTAAAAGCAAAAGATTCATTGAAGAAGAAATTTGTTCAAGCAAAGATTTTGAGTTTTTATTTAGATCGTTATTTTTTTTACCGAATTTTTTTCCAAAAAATATCATAAAGTTTTCACCTGATTTTTAAGTGCGTAACCTCAAGTATATAAATTTCCTGAATTAAAAGATAGTTATTTTTTCAAGGTTTTCCCGCGTGTGATGTAGAGAACTTTTGCGTGAATTAGAAAATTTTTTAAGTTAAGAAATTGATTTTTTTCTTAACTTAAAATTCTGTTGGTAACTCGCGTGCGTGTGTAATGTCGGAAATTTTCTGTAAACTAATGAAGATAGCACGAAGTGCGTACGGAACCGCGAAAAACGGGTTTCCTAAAAAAATTTACGGCCACGGTTACTAACAAGGCATTTTCTTTTGAATTGAAATTTTTTGTTTGCTAAGAAAATCTCTGTGACATTACGCACCGCTGTAAATAAAAAAAAATTCGCTCCAGAGTTTTGTCCTACTTAGCCAAGAACCCTCAAATGCCCTTTGCAAATAGTTTTGCTTTGGTTTATTCTCGTGTTTATGGAAAATTCTATTTATTTTGATGATGTAAGTTTTTCGTATCCAATAATTGAAGGCGATTTAGACGAAAATGGAAAGCAGATTGTTCCCTCTTCAATTTTTGAGCACTTTACAGGGAAAATTCCCTTTGGTTTTACAAGTCTGGTTGGTCCAAATGGATGCGGAAAATCAACTTTTTTAATGCTTGCTTCGGGGCGACTTGTTCCTCAGTCTGGAAAAGTTCTTTTGTGCGGCCAGGACGTTGCCAGTTTGCAGGAAGAACAAAAAAATTTGCTTGCGAGTGTTATCTATCAAAATATGGAATTCGAAACTGACGAAAGCGTTGCAAATTTACTGCATTTTGTGTATCAGAATGGCGCTTTAAAAGGCAACGCAAAGGCTGTTTGTGGCACAGGAAATTTGTTTGATGAAGTTCTTGATGCCTTTGAACTCGAAAATCTTCTTTCGCACAAACTTACGGCGCTCAGCAAGGGTGAAATTCAGCGAGTTTTGCTTGGCTTTAGTATTCTTTACGGAAGTGCTTCGATTTTTATGGACGAACCTTTGTTTGCAATGGAAGACCGGCAAAAAAACAAGGCACTTTCTTATTTAAAGAAATTTTCCGCCGCAACAAAAACTGCAATTTTTATTTCAATGCACGAATTGGATTTGACTCGTAAATTTGCTGACAACGTACTTTTGATTTATCCAAATCGCGATATGTCTTACGGCACGCCAGAAGAAGTTCTTTGCCCAGAAGATTTGGAAAAAGCTTACGGGATTCCCGCCGGAATGCTGAAAAGTCACGAAGATTTAACGAGAGAAAATTTAATCAGCATTGACGAACAGGTTAAAAAAATAAACGAACGTTAAATTTGCCAAATAAAACTTTGGCTTAAAAATTAAATTTGATTTTCTGACTGACTTTCGTCATCAACTAAAACGTAGCTTACAACTGTAAAAACTTTGCTTTCTTTGTTTAAAATTCCGCTTGCTGAAATTTTTTCATTTTTTGCGAGCGCAAGTTTTTTTATTGAATCCGAAGAACCGCTTATAGTTGTTAGTTCGTAAGTGTTTCCGTCGTTTGTTTTTATTGATACTTTCGGAGACTTTTTATTGCCACTTACTTTTACTTTGCCTTCGATTGTAATTAAGTTGCGTTTTTGAATTTCGTCATTAATTTTGTTCAGACCGTCAGAAAGTCCCTGCAACACCTTTCCGCTAAATTCTTTTATTGCAGCACCGCCTCCTTCTCCGGGATTTGCAGTGCTTGAAGGTTCAATTGCAAAAATTGGGGAACTCAGCAAAATTAAAATTGCACTTAGAATAAAAAATTTAATTTTCATTTTACACTTACACTCCTACTTAGTGTGATTTTTTACAGCTTTTTAAGATTCGACTTTGCTGTTTTAGTTTTCAGCATTTTCTGTTTTTTCAGACTGATTTTCCTGCGGATTTTCATTCTGACTTGAAGTTTCATCTTCGTTTACATCGTGTACATTTTCTGCTTCAACAACAATCGGTTTATGAAGATAATAATAAATTACATAAATAATTCCGCCGGCAGTAAGAATTGCGCCCAAAATGCGAACAACTATTTCTCCAAAATTTGGTGCCAAAAGGAACAAAAGTATTGCAGCTAAAATTGAACTAAGAATTTCAAATCTCAGGGTTTTTAAATTTTCGTTGTTTTCCTTTAATTTTTCGATTATCAGAATTTCAGCAAAAGCAGAAAGCAAAAGATAAACCGCTTCTACGTAAAGCAGAACTTTTACAATTGTTTCAATCACTTTGATAAACGCAAACGGAAGCACAACTGCTAAAACTCCCAAAACAATGCTCGTAATACTTTTTATGAGTATGATTTTTTTAAATCCAAGATTATCTGAAACTTTGTAAAATTTTAAAAGATTATAAATTCCGCTTATTATTGCAGCAATTCCAAGTAAAATAACAACAACGTCAATGCTGTAACGTGGAAAAATCATTACTAAAATTCCTACAATTGCAATAAGAATTCCCAGAGCAATATTTTTGATGTTAGTCTTGTTTTTTTCCATAAAAACCTCTTTTTTAGGGATGATTTTTTATCAGCTGCCCTAATTTGTAAAACTTCTTCAATAGAAAAAAGTTTCAAGTTTTTGATTTCTCTACAATTATAATATAATAAGAGCCTTTAAAAATTGCAATTTTTAGCAGATAAGTTAAAAAACGCCTTAATGCAAAAGTTTTTCTTGACTGAATAAATTTTTTAAATTTTTGACTAAATGCCATTTTATTACTTGACAGTTTTATTGAATTTAGTGTATAGTCAAATCACTTCTTGGAGCGATGGCAGAGTGGTCGAACGCGGCGGTCTTGAAAACCGTTATACCTTTTCGGGTATCGGGGGTTCAAATCCCTCTCGCTCCGTAGATCCTAAGAGGAGAGCTCTTTAGGGACTGGTCTGGAGGTGTTGTAGAGCGGTTAATACAACGGTTTGCTAAACCGTCGGTTCCTAACGGGCCGGGCAGGTTCGACTCCTGTCGCCTCCGCTTATCATTTTTTTGATGAGACTGTAGCTCAGCTGGATTAGAGCATCACCCTGCGGAGGTGAGGGTCGCACGTTCGAATCGTGTCAGTCTCGCTTTCATTTTTCTGGCTTGTAAGGTTACAGGCCATTTTTTTTCTTTAAATGATTTTTCTGAAAAAAATGATTTAGTAAAAAGATTGCCGGTTTGGCGGAAAACTTGGGTTCGATTCCCAAAATCTTTATTTGAGTTCAGATGCTCTGCACATAGCAGCTAGAAAACCCCGCCAGATCCGGAAGGAAGCAACGGTATTTAGATTGTTGTGGTGCCGGAGATTATCTGGACTCTTTTTTTTAACAAAATACTTTCTTATTGTTGACACTTATTTTTTTTTACTATATTGTATTTTCACAATTTATTACGACGCTGGGTAGAGCAGTTGGCAGCTCGTCGGGCTCATAACCCGGAGGCCGCAGGTTCGAGTCCTGCCCCAGCTAAACAGAACTTCAGTTTTCGGACTGAAGTTTTTTTTGTTTTAAAGCAGCTGATAAGTCTCGAAACGAAGCGAACGCAAATGTAATAGTCGGCTTAAGGGTGGAAAAGTTTCTTATTCCCACTCAAGTTCGTTTACTTCGCACCAGTTTTTTACTTCGTTTTCGTAATCGGCTTGTTTAAAATCGTGCCAGTTTTGCAATAAATTGTGGCGCTCAACAACTTTTCTGAATTTTTCAAAAGCATCATTACCGTGGAGAGCGTCATTCATTTCACTTCGGATTTTTTCATCTTCCTGGGTGAACATAAAGTCTTTCATGATGCCGTAATCGTCTAAATCGAATTTTGTGGGAAGTGCGATATAATCAGGATTGTTTTCAACCTCGTTAAGTTCCAAACCATCTGGATTTTCATCATCATCATTGAACCATTCAAGTTCGCCAGTAATTTTATTATAGTAAAAGCAAGACTCGCCACTTAAAGTGTCCAGTTCACTGGCAATTTCTTTTATATTCACTTTTATTTTAGAATTTCTCCTTTGATTTTTGATGTGAATAGTTTACAGGGGTTTTGCGGGAGGAGGAGGTGGAGGAAAGAGGGTTAGTTAAAATTTCTTTTCGATAAAATTTTGTATTTGCGGAAGAAGTTCGTTTTTGAGGAAAAACTTTGCAACTACTCCAATCCTTTGCGTGTTTTACATTTTGTAAACATTTAAATCAATTTTTTAAATTGAGCCTCATTGGTGGAGATTTTAAGTTGTACTTGAAATCTCCACCAATGTAATTTACAATAAAACTATGATTCAACGAAAAATCTCTGATTATATTAGTTCCTGCATGAAAGATTATCCTTCTATAGTTGTTCTTGGTCCAAGACAGTGTGGTAAAACAACCTTAGTTCAAAATATGTATCCAAATTTTTCTTATGCAAATCTTGAAGACATGAATACAAGGGCTTTGGCAAAAAATGATCCTGAAGAATTTTTTACACGATTTCCTGAACCAGTCATCATAGATGAAATTCAGCGAGTCCCAGAACTTTTAAGTACTGTTCAAGTCAGAATAGATAAGAGTAAAAAAGCCGGTCAATACATATTAACAGGAAGTCAGCAAATTTCTCTAAAAAATACGATTGTGCAATCTCTGGCAGGTCGTATTGCAATTATTAAATTGTTACCACTTTCACTTGAAGAATTAAAACAAAGTAATATTGAACTTGACCGTGATACTCAACTTATTTCCGGTTGTCTGCCTTTTTTATATTCTAAAAGAGGTTTAAAACCTTTTGAATATTATCGAAATTATGTTCAAACCTATCTTGAAAAAGATGTGGCTCAAATAAATGCTGTCCATGATTTAATGCGATTTGAAAATTTTCTTCGTCTACTTGCAGGACGTATTGGACAGCTTGTAAACAATTCAGCACTTGCATCCGAAGTTGGCGTTTCAAGTACAACAATCGGCTCCTGGCTATCAATACTTGAAGCATCACATATCGTCTATATTCTAAGACCCTGGTTTCAAAACAGAACAAGCCAAATTGTAAAAACATCCAAAGTATATTTTTGCGATACTGGACTTGCAGCTTATCTTTTAGGAATAGAAAATCCATCTCAAATGCAACGAGACCCTTTAATGGGAAATCTTTTTGAAAACCTTGTAATTTTGGAAGCATTAAAAACTCGTTACAATTATGGGGTAGAACCTGATTTATTTTTTTTCAGAAACAGCAAAGGTCTTGAAATTGATCTAATTCTCAAAGAAAACAGACAACTTGCTCTCTTTGAAATTAAAAGTGGAAAAGCTCTTAACGATGAATTTACAAAAAATATGAAACAATTTTTCGAAATTTACAAAGCTGATATAAAACCTTCAAAGACAAAAGGAACCATTATTTACAGTGGAGAAAATTATGAATCTTACAAAGACTTTTCATACTATAATTTTCATAACACATCTTCTTTATTTTCTCCAAAAGAAGCAGTTTTTACTTTAGATTTTTGATTTTTTTTTCTTATTTTATGCCCCGGACTTCCCTGATTCTAGTTTTAATGCTTGTGACAGATTTTACAGACTCTTCTTCAAGAATTTTTTCAATTTTGGCTAAATCACTTTCATCAAAAGATTTTTCATCCGGTGTGTAAAAAAGAGCGGAAATTGAAACTTTCAGTTCGTTGGCGATTTTTTCTATCAGCTCAGCAGAAGCAAAAACTTTGCCTGTTTCGAGTGTGCTTAAATGTTTTGTTGAAATATCAAGTTTTTCTGCCAACTGTTCCTGGGAAAGTGAGCGGAGTTTTCTATATGAGTGAATATTATTTCCAAATATCTGTTTTAGGTTCATAAGTCAAGGATAAAGGAAACCAAAAACAATCCAATAACGTTTAGGGTTATAAGTAAAAACGATTTTTACATAATATGTTAATTTTCTCTTGTTGACTGTACTTTTTAGGTCTATAATAACAGATAGTTAAACCTTATAGGTTCATTTAGGAAAGTTTTTATGTCACAAGAATCAAATCTAGTTTGTCCAGGCTGTGGTGGTGAAATTGTCCCTGATTCCACAGGTGAATTTGGAACTTGTATTTTCTGCGGAAAAAAAATCAGATTAATTGAAAGAACAATTGTTGAATATACTGGTACTGTAAAAGTTGACGGCATTGCTGGCATCACAGAAAAACTTACATCTGCTTATCAAAATCTTGAACAGAATAACATTGAAAAAGCAAATAAACTTTATAAAGAAATTTGTGAACTTGATCCAAATAATGCTAATGCCTGGTGGGGTCGTTTTATCTGTGAATTATCATTTGCTGAATATTACGGATTTAAAGACAAATATCAGCAGACAGGACCTGTTGTAAAAGCTCAGATTTTTCAAGAACTGTTACAGTACGCAGACCGTGCAATCGAACTTGCAGAAAGTGAAGAAATAAAAAATTTTTACATTGAAAAGACGCAAGATTATAGGGATTTTATTGCATCTATTCCCCAATATTTAGAAGAGCAGTCCGTTCAACAAAAAAAATCAAAAAAAACAAAATCGATCGTTTGGCTTTCAATTGTTGGAATAATTGCAGTTTTTGTTATTTTGAGGCTTGTCTTATAAAATGAATATTTTTCAAAAGTTTGTAATTAGATTGGTTAAATTTTATCAAAAAACAGCGCCGACTTCTTTGCGCGAGTCATGCA
>CAZXCR010000024.1:0-10982 GCA_964639315.1 uncultured Treponema sp.
TTTTCTTTTTGCGCGAAAATTCCCTAAGTAAACCGGCCTTCCAGGGTTCGCTAACGCTCAGCCTCCTCGCTCTGCTGCGGTGGCCGGCACAGCCGCCCTTCCACGCCGGCGCGTGCTTTATTTTTCTACAAAAAATTCTATCAGTAACACGCGCGCGGGTAATATCGCGGATATTTTCTTAACTCACAAAACATATATTAGTAGCTGGTAGTTTCGACAGGCTCAACCACCGAATCTTGCGTCTGTAATGTAGAAAATTTTTTTCCTAACCAGAAAATTCTATCAGTAACCCACGCAATCATCAAAATCAGCAAAAAATTTTTCGTTGACAGCATTATTTTTTTCATTTAACATTTTCTTAGCAAAGGGGGAGTAGTTACTTTCTCAGAATCAACAGCCGGCTTTTGGCAGTTTTGCTAGAGTCTGGTTCTGCGACTTCATTTTTGAAGAAACAAGACCTTTTGCCTGTTTTACTAAATTTTTTTTTAGCGAAGCGGGCAAGAGGTCTTTTTTTTTTGTTTTATAGTTTGCGTTGCAGACTTTTTTATCACAATATTTTTTTGAAATTTTTTTTCAGGAGAAAATTATGAAAGAAATTCTTACTTGCTTTTCAGAAGGAATTTTAGCTATTGGCTGGCAGGAAGTTCTTATGTACTTTATTGGCGCAGTTTTAATTTTTCTTGCAACCGCCAAAAATTACGAACCAATGCTGCTTTTGCCAATCGGTTTTGGCGCAATTTTAGTAAACCTGCCGCTTAATGCAGTTTGGGAACACGCCGGAAGCAACGGTGTACTAAAAATTTTATTTGAAGCCGGAATTATGACGGAAATCTTCCCGCTTTTAATTTTTATTGGAGTTGGTGCAATGATAGATTTTCGTCCGCTTTTGGAGCGCCCGTGGATGCTCTTATTTGGAATTGTTGCACACTCAGGAATTTTTATTGCGGCCTTCATCGCCTGGAAATTTTTTGGGTTCAACATATGGGAAGCAGCAAGCATTGGTGTTATTGGCGCCGCCGACGGACCTACAGCAATTTTTGTAACTTCAAAATTTGCTCCTCATCTGCTGGGACCTATAACAGTCGCTTCTTATTCTTATATGTCGCTCGTTCCAATTATTATGCCGCCAGTTATTAAACTTTTAACTACAAAAAAAGAACGGCAAATTCATGTAAATGCAAAAGGCAAAAATATTCCAAAGTGGCTTATTGTTTCGTTCCCAGTATTTTTAACTTTGCTTACAGGAATTTTAATTCCAATTTCGGCACCTTTAATCGGATTTTTGATGTTTGGAAATTTAATTCGCGAATGTGGCGTTCTTGAAAAGCTCTCAAAGGCAGCACAAAACGAACTTTCAAACATTGTAACAATTCTTCTTGGAATCAGCGTAGGTGCTTCTATGCGCGCTCAGGATTTTTTGCAGGTTCAGACTCTTTTAGTTATGCTTTTAGGACTGATTGCATTTATAAGCGACACAGCCTGCGGCGTTCTCTTTGCAAAGTTTTTAAATCTCTTTTTCCCAAAAGACAAGAAAATAAATCCAATGTTGGGAGCGTGCGGAATTTCTGCATTTCCAATGGCCAGCCGAATAGTTCAGCAGATTGCATTAAAAGATGATGACCAGAATTTTATTTTGATGCATGCAGTAAGCGCAAATGTTTCGGGGCAGATTGGTTCAGTAATTTTAAGCGGAATTATTTTGAGCATTGTTCCTGTTTTAGCCGGATAAAAAACTAAGGGCACCTGAATTTTTTCAGATGCCCAGCACTTTTTTTTAGAATAAAAATTTATTTTCCTACACAAAAATTTGCAAAGACTGAACTTAAAACATCTTCTGGAGTTATTTCTCCTGTAACTTCGCCTAAGCTGTCAAGGCAGTCCTCTAAATCCTGAACAACTGCATCAAGCCCAAAATCGCCTGACTTTGCAGTTTGAATTGCGTGCTCTACTCTTTCCAAAGCCTCGCCCACACTTTTTTTCTGACGTTCGCTTCCAAGCCCTAAAGAATTTTTTTCTGAACATTCTGCGCCACACAAAATTTTTTTTACGGCAGAAGTTAAAGAACTTATTCCAAGTGCATTTTTTGCAGAAATTTTTACACAGTCAGCAATTTTTTTTCTTAAGTCAGGATTAATTAAATTTTCATCAAAATCAGCAAGGTCAGTTTTATTTAAAACTAAAACAAGCGGAATTTTTTGTTCCTGAATAAATTTTTCGTCCTCGCTTGAAATTCCATTTTTTGAATCAACCAAATAAAGAATCACATCTGCATTCTGACTTAAATCTTTTGCAAGTTCCACGCCGCGCTCTTCAATCAAATCGTCAGTTTTTCTAAGACCAGCGGTGTCAAACAAGCGCACTGGAATTCCGTCAAAACTTGCCCAGCTTTCAAGAAAATCTCGCGTGGTTCCTGCAATGTCGCTTACAATCGCCCGCTCTTCTTTTAGCAACGTGTTAAAAAGGCGCGACTTTCCGGCATTCGTCTTTCCGCAAAGAACAACTCTCGCACCGTCCTGATAAAGTTTTTCGCTTTTCCAAGAATCATAAAGTTCAGTAAGGCGATTTTTTGCATCTAGCAAATTTTGAATATCAAAACTGTCGGCAATAGTTTCTTCATCTTCCGGATATTCAATTTCAACTTCAATTGCGGCAAGCGTGTCTACAATCAGTTTTTTTATTGAATCGATTTCTTCAAAAAGTGAACCGCTAAGTCTTTGCGCTGCGTGACTCCGGCTTGTGTCTGTTTTGCTGTCAATAATTTCTTTTACCGCTTCGGCTCTTGTTAAATCAGTTTTGCCGTTTATGTAAGCTCGAAAAGTGTATTCTCCGCGTTCGGCTCTTCTAAATCCGTTTTCCAAAAGAAGATTGAAAATTGCCGTTACAATGCGCACTCCGCCGTGACAGAAAATTTCAACCATATCTTCGCCTGTAAAAGATTTTGGCGATTTGTAAACTCCGAGCACAACTTCGTCAATTTTTTCAGCAACTTTTTCAGCAGTTTTTTCATCGTCCGCCGAATCATTTTTTTTAGAAACAATCCAACCGTAAACTAAGGAATTTCCGCTTGCTTCAAGAAGTGCCTTTGGACGCGAAAATATTTTTGAAACAAGTTCGATTGAATTTTTTCCGCTAGTTCTTACAATTCCAATTGCGCCCGGAGAAAGCGGAGTTGCAATGGCAGCAATCGGTTCTTCGCTTGTGTATCCTAAATTTGTCATTTCCAGTTTCCCTTTGGCTCTATGTGCAGAAGATGTACGCTGTAATTAAACGAATCTTCATTTTCCTGATTCAAAACTGTGTCAAGAATAGAAATCATTGCTTCATTACGCTCTTTTTCTTTTTTTATTTGATCTTCTGAAAAAACTTCGGTCTTTTCTTTTCCTGAACTGAACGCCGGAATTCTTTTTTGCAACTGAGATTCTTGTTCTTTCCACGGCGACAAAACATCATCTTTTGGATCCGGACTTATATCATCATAAAAACCGCCCGAATTATTCCAGTACATATAGCCACGATTTAGTCCGTCTCGCACACCAAAAATTTCGCGCCGAACATAATCTTTGCCGTAGTAAAGCCTATCGTAGCGCACGCCAATGTAAAATGCCTGAACCCAAGGACGCACAATAATTCTGTTGCGACCCATAACGGTGTTTCTGTAACTTCCGTAAAAATAAATTCTGTAAGGACGCTCTTCAACTGGAGTGTATTCAAGAAAATTCTGCTCAAAATGCGACGGATAAAACATTGGGCAAATAACATCAACATAATCGCTCATAAGCTCAACATCCTGACCCGTTCTTGCGCCTGTTCTGTACCAGCCGTTTGCTCCGTAAATGTCAATTCCAATAGGTGCGTTTATATTTTCCCGCGCATAACTTAAAAACGAAACAAGTGCACTTTCCTTATCCATTCCCTTGTCTCGCCAGCGATAACTTATATTTCTGAAATTTAAGCCGTCAGTTGGAAAGCGAATGTAATCAAACTGAATTTCGTCAAATCCTCTTTCAATAAGTTCTTTTGCAATTTCAATATTATATTCCCAAACTTCTTCGCTGTACGGATCAACCCAGTTTTCGTCGTAATAAGAAGTTTCTGTTGCGGCAACTTCGTTTCCATTTTCATCAGTGTAAGCGTCTTTTGCCCACTCTTTTACGCCCATCCACGGACGATTATTTTTGTAATCCCAAACCGCGTACTGTTTTTTATCGTAATTTGCAAGATTTCTGTCTTTAAAAACAACAATTCTTCCAATCAGGTAAATTCCTTCTTTTTTGTATTCACTTACAAACTGCTCAAGATTTATTTTGTACTGAGTAACTTTTCCTTTTTGCTTTAAAAGCGGACTGTTCGGTTCAAAACGCAAAAGTCCGTAATCGTCTTTCATATCAACTACAAGCGAATTAAGATTATTTTGCCTGATGATTTTTTTGTATTTTTCGATTCCCTCAGAATTTCGCATTTGATAAGCGCTTACGTAAATTGACTTTTTGCCATTCGCCTTTTCTCCCCAAGCCGTAAGTGGAAAATCAGGTTTTAAAAGCCAAAGTTCCGTGAGCGCAAGAGGAGTTTCTGTTCCGCTAATATTTTTTGGAATGTACGCTGAATTTACAATCGCATGTGCAGCATTCAGCATTTTTTTCCAGTCGCTAAAAGACTCTAAATCTTTTACAGTTCCGTCTTTCAGTGAATAAGAGCAAATTTTTCCTAGCGTAGAAAATACAATTTCAGAATTACTCTGACACAAACCGTCCATTGTGTCGCATTTTTCGCTTCCTTTGTAAACTTTTACCGCTTTTTTATTGCGCCAGTCGAACTTGTAAAAATTTGGAATGTAAGTTTGCGACATATAAAGTTCTGTGTAAACGCTGCCAGACTCATCTTTTACAAGAACCGGCAGAATATCCGCAATTTCATCTGGCTGAGTTAAACTTGGCATTGAAGAAAAGCCCGCACTTACGTCAATCCACGCTGGCTTTGAAGCTTCAGTTCTGTAGTAGCTGAATCCGTAAATTGGGTGAGTCATAAAGACCACAAGTTCAGTTCCAGAAACGCTTCCATTTTTTGAGTAAAGCGGCATATGAGCCACCGCAACTGCCTTAATTCCGCCAGATTTTGAACTCATTGACCCAAGCGACTTCCAGTTTTTTCCGCCGTCGTAAGTTATAAAAACTGCGTCTTTTGTTGCCGTAACAAGAATATCTGGATTAAAAGGGTCTGCACACAAATCTTTTAAAAGCGGAGTTTGCTGTTCCAGAGTCTTAGTTTTTTTATTCTGCTTTTTAACGTATTTTTTTATGGTTAAAGACGGAAGTCCATTATTGCACTCTAAAAAATCAGTTAAATTTTGAGAAGAAATAATTCCTTTTGAAGTAACAAAATACCAACGCGAAGAAGTCCGCAAAATCCTCTCCACCTTACCCTGCGTCCAAAGCGGTTCAACAAGTCCATTGCCTAGAACTTTAAAAAGACCGTTGTCTGTGCCAAGTAAAAAAGGATCGTCCTGTTTGCTAGTGGATTTGTTTGGTAAATTTTCCGGAAGCTGATAAAGTGGCTTGCTTTGTGCAAAAATTTGATTTAGAAAAAATAAAGTAAAAAACGCACAAAAAATTTTTTTAATAAGACTTCGCATAGTCTTTTTATCGGAAAATTGTGCGGTCAATATAAGGATTTTTTGTTTGGAAAAAGGATTGATTTTCTGCGGGCGAGGGTTACTGACAGAATTTTTGGTTAAGAAGAAATCAATTTCTTAACAAGAAAACGAAAGGTTTCATGTCATTCCGAATTTAGTTCGGAATCTGTCAGATAAGAAATTATTTTTTTATATACAGATTCTGAGTCTAGCTCAGAATGACAGAATTTTCAGTTAAGAAGAAATCTTCTACATTACACGCGGGCGAGTTTACTGACAGAATTTTCTGTTTAGAAAAAATTCTCTTCTTAACGAAACGACCGCCTGTTACCAATAAAATTTTTCAGTTAAGAAGAAGTCTTCTACATTACACGCGGGCGAGTTTACTGACAGAATTTTCTGTTTAGAAAAACTTCCCTTCTTAACGAAACGACCGCCTGTTACCAATAAAATTTTCCGTTAAGAAGAAGTCTTCGACATTACACGCGCGCGTGTTACCAATAAAATTTTTCAGTTAAGAAAAAATTCTATCAGTAACCAGCGCAGTCTGCGACTTCAGTTAACAAAAAATTCCTTCCCAACAAAAAAAAGCGGCATCTTAAAAAATTAAAACACCGCTGTCATTTAAAAAAATCGATTTTTTATCAGCAACCTTTAGTCAAGATTAAAAAATGCCTTGTATGCGTTGTATGCCTGCTGAATATCGAAGCGAGACGTTATTTCCCAAGGAGCGTGCATACTCAAAACTGAAACGCCTGCGTCAAGAACGTACATTCCGTATTTTGAAGCAAGGTAAGCAATTGTTCCGCCGCCGCCCTGATCAACTTTTCCAAGTTCAGCCATTTGATATTTTACATTATTTTTATCAAGGATATTTCTAAGTTTTGCAATGAACTCTGGACTTGCATCATTAGCGCCACTTTTTCCTCTGCTGCCAGTGTACTTGTTAAACACAATTCCGCCGCCCAAGAACGAAGCATTTTCTCTGTCGTAAAGATCGCTGTTCATTGGATCGTATGCAGAATTTACATCGCTTGAGAGCATATAACTGTTGTTCAAACAGCGGCGTACTTTTAGTTCTGAATATGAACCAAGCCTTGCTACAAGTTCAGCAACTGCATTTTCCAAAAAATGACTCGCCATTCCAGTTGCGCCAACACTGCCAATTTCTTCTTTATCAACACAAAGACAACATTTTGTACGCTTTGAATTTTCTGTTTCGAGCATAGCCGCTACCGAAGTAAAAGCGCAAGATCTGTCATCCTGACCATAAGCAAGAATCAGTGAGCGGTCAAATCCCAAATCGCGCGGTTTTCCTGCAGGCACAACTTCAAGTTCCGCAGAACCAAAATCTTCTTCATCAATTCCATATTTTTCATTTAAAATCTTAAGAATATTTTTTTTAGCCGCATCTTTTACAGATTTTTCATCTTCTTTATCAGCAGATTTTTTTTCAGGATTTTCACTTCCAACAATCAAATCAAGATTTTCACCAGGAATAAAATCGCTGGCACTTTCTTTCATCTGTTTTTGCGCAAGATGAGGAAGAATATCGCTTATGCAAAAAACAAAGTCATTTTCATCTTCGCCAATTTTTACAGGAACAGAAGTTCCGTCTTTTTTACACACAATTCCATGCAGAGCAAGCGGCATTGTAAGCCACTGATATTTTTTAATTCCGCCGTAATAATGCGTATTAAGGTAAACCACAAAATCTTTTTCGTAAAGCGGATTCTGCTTAACATCAAGACGCGGACTGTCTATGTGAGCGCCAAGAATATTCATTCCGCTAGAAATGTCCTCGCTGCCAATTTCAAAAAGCGCCACTGCCTTAGAAAATTTGCAAAAATAAACCTTGTCGCCGGTTTTTAAACTTTCACATTCTTCAAGATTTTTATAGCCAGCAGATTCAGCCATTTTTATAATCAGCGAAGCGCACTCTCGTTCAGTTTTGCCGTCTGACAAAAACTTTTTGTAAGATTCCACAATATCGTTCATTTTTAACCTCCAAAATTACGGATTTTTATTTTAATGATTTTTTCCAGATGCCACTAGACTTGAACAAGTCCATTTCCGCGCATCAGTTTTAAAATCATTTTTTCTTCAGAAGAAAATTCTATTTTTTCGCAAAGTTCTTCTTTTTTTTCGTTTGGTTCAAGGACTGCAAGTTTTTTTAGAAAATCAGTTAAATTTTTTCCGGATAAATTTTTTGCAGGAACACTGAATTCTTCGCCCATATAATTCCAGATTAAATTTTTATTGTAAACAATTATTTTTCCGCCAAGCCACCAAAGTTTTTTTGCATCCAAATCAAGCGCAAACTGCAAATCGCGTTTTTTTTCGTAACGCAAAATTGCTTTTTCAACATAGTCACTGGGAATTGAAGGAAGCGGAGTTTTAAAATCAAACCATTTTCCAACTTTTTTATCCAAACCTTCGCCTTTCATCCAGGAATTAAGAGAAGCATTCAGTCCGTTACCAAATTTTTGAGATTCTTTTTCGCCTTCGAAATGCAGGCCATTTTTTGCAAAAACCCCAGAATTTTTTGGTTCAAAAACTTTTAACTTTGGATAAAGACCTTCTTTCCATTCAGAATAAATTCTTGAGTGCCTTGTTAAAACAAATTTGTGCCAGAAACAGGAATCTAAAAGTCCGGCTTTAAAAAACTGACGCAAAGTTTCCATTGAATTGATTGTGTCAAGTTCGTCTTCGCCCCAGTATCCGTAAATCATATATGCGTGAATTAAAATTCCGGCTTCTTTAAAAGCACAACAGGCACTTACAATAGAATCTAAATCAGTTCCTTTGTGAACCGCGTCGAGCCCAGTACCAGTTGCAATTTCGATTCCGCCCGAAACGCCAATGAGCCCGCCGTAACTTAAAAAATCCGCAAGATCCCGCGAATAAATTTTTTCAAAGCGAACATTTCCCCACCACGACAATTTATTCTGTTCCAAAGAATTTAGCTTGGCAAAATTTTTCATCGCAAGTGGCGGCATTGCTTCGTCCACAAAATGAATGCCAAAAACTTTTTTTTCTTCACACTGATTTTTTAGTCCGTAAAATAAATTTTTTACATCGCAAAGTTCATATCCGCAAACATAATCTAAATTTACGTCGCAAAACGCACATTTGTGCCAGTAACAGCCGTGCGCCAAGTACGCTTTTATCCAGCTTCCGTCGCTCCAAAGTCTTTGCATAGGATTTACGTCGTCAATCATACGCGGATATTTTGAAAAATCAATTTCGCTGTAGTCCGGCACAAGAGTTGAGGTGATTTTATCTTCAAAATTTTTATAAGGTTCACTTTCCCACTTACAGTCAAAAACTTTTTCGCCAGTAAAAATGCGCATTTTGTAAAGAGCAAATTCTTTTTCTGCGGATTTTTCTACGGATTCTTCTTCGCCACAAGAAGTTGCGCTGCAAAACGAATCCAAAAAATTTCTGTAGGAACCGTAGCCGCGGTCAAAACTGATTGCGTCAATATATTTGGAAATTGCGCTGTCTTTCATTTCGCGAAGTTCAGTGTTTACAAAACCGCCGCCAATGCAAACAAAAATTTTTGACCCGAATTTTTCCTTAAGAAATTTTCCTGTGTACAAGGCAGAGGCAAAAGTTCCGGCAAAAGGCACGCTTATGCAAACAAGATTTTTTTCGTTGCAAGAAGAATTTTTTTCATCACTTTTAAAATCTGAATCAAAGGTCAAATTTAAAAAATCAGCAAATTCTGTAAGTTTTTTTTCAAGAACCGTTTTATAAAAATTTTCCAGAACTGGAGAATCAAGTTTTTTTTCGATGCTGGAAAAACTTTCTTCGCTAACCGCAAGACTTTCTGCATAACGCACCAAAGAAAATTCGTCGTCGTAAACTGCCGCAATGTAGTCCGCCAAATCTGAAAGCGCCATACTCGCTAAAAAACGCGCGTCATCTGTTGTAGGAAGACGATTAAGGGCCGCAAGAAAATTTTCCATTCTTGCACCGCGCGGACTAAAAGGTGAAAAAACAAATTTGTGGCAAAACTCGCGATTTCCACTGCCGTTCAAAACCGCAACAATCTGATCAATGCTGTTAATCCACAGGGAACTTTCGCTTACGTAACGGCGCAGGTTAAAAGCTGTATTTTCATCGCCACTTTCAAAAGCTTTTTGCGCAAGAAGAAGTGCTTTTTTTTCACTTTGGTCAAATAACTTTTTTAGTCCGTTTTTACAAAAAATTTCTGAAAAAAGTTCAAAACTTAAATCAAACCATTTGCATTCAATATTCTGACTTTTAAAAAATGAACTTAAATAAGCACCGGAAGGATAAGGCGTATTTAACTGAACCAGTGGCGGCTGAATAATAATTGCTTTCATTTTGCTAAAAAAAATTTACTTTGCACTGTAATGCTGAATTGATTTTACATTAAAAAACGCTGTCATAGGATTTGAAGAGCTGTAATTATCTAAATCACTTGCATCTAGCATTTCAAAAACTCCCAAAGCCCCGTAAGTTAAGTTTGGAGATAAAATTGTGTAGTTCAAAATTCCGTTTACATAAATTTCAATTGAACCGCCGTCAAGCGTTTGCACTTTTACAGAATTTGCACTGTCTTTTATCCAGCCGCTTGTGCTAGCGTTTATTTCGTAAAAATCGCTGATTTGCTGAGTGCTGCCATCGTAACTGGAAACCACAAGACTGCCGTTCGGGGTAAATCGCAGAAGATAAAAATTATTTGTGTCGGTATTTAAATTAAAAACGAAACCAAAATATTCAACTGCGCCACTGCCAAATTTTATGCGGGCGTCAAAACCGCAAATGTCGTAGCCTAAAGTTTTTGCATAAACATTATTTACTGTTTGTGGCTGAATGTCCTTGTAAAAAAGTGAATATTTAAAAAAACTTTCGCCACTTTCTTCATCGTTTACAAGGCTGATGTTCTCGTCGTAAAACTGAATTTCAGAATCGGAAACTGCCGTCCAGTAAAGAGAATCTTTGTTACCACAAGAAATAAATGCAACGCAAAGAGCAAGTAAAAGCCCTTCAAATTTTCTTTTCATCGTAACAAATTTACCACGAAAGCACATATTTCTCAATATTCATAGCAACCTGCGGTTTACTTACAGATGGTAGTTTCGACAGGGGCAAGCACCGGGGGCGCGTAGTTACCAATAAAATTTTCTGTCTAACAAAGAATTTTTTCTTAATGCACAGCCCAAACCAAACCAAGCCTAGCCCCGATAGTTGAGTAAAATGCCTTTGGCATTTTACTCGTCGAGTTTGTCGCAGGCATATGAGTGCTTCCCGAGTTTATAGCAAGCTACGCTTGCTTAGCGAGTTTCGCAAGCGAAACTCGTGGAATTGTTTTGTTAAGAAA
>CAZXCR010000025.1:0-10895 GCA_964639315.1 uncultured Treponema sp.
AAAATCTTAAAATCAAATTTATTCCGGAAAGCGACAAAATTAATGTTTTTACTTTTCCAGAGTATTTTTTGAAGGAACTGGAAGCGGAGCAAATTATCAGCATTAATGATATTGAAAAGCTTAACTATGAAATTTCTAAAAATCCTGAGCTTACAAAATACGGCTATGCAAACATAAATTTCTTTTTTCAAAGCAGGGTAGCAAATTTTCTTCAATTCGATTTGAACAAATTTAATGAAGAAAAACTTTTTAATTTAAATATAAAAAATCAGGGAGACTTTCTTAGAACTGCCGGAAATGACTTTGAAAAACTTTTTCCCTTTGTAAATGCTGAAAGTATGATCAATGTAAATTTTGTTGACAAAAAATTGCTCGAAAAAATACTTTTTTCTAAAAAATTTAATATAAAAAATCCGGGAACTAAACTTTCTGAAATTCTTTTGCTTCGGGAAAGTCAGGAAATTAACAGCGAAAGTCTAAAAAATATTTTAAGGGTTTCAGAAAATGATGAAATAAATAAATTTTTAGGAGTAAAAACTTGGTTCTGGAAAATAGAAATTAATAGTCTGGAAAATGAAAAATTAAATTTTGAAGCTGTAATTTGCATTATTCCGGAAACTGAAAATTTAGAAAAAAATCGTGATATAAAAATAAGGATTTTAAAAATCAAATGAAAAAAAATGAAATTATGAATTGCCTTGAATATTGCCACTTCGACTTTGACTTGAAATTTAAAAACGAAAAAATTCTTGAGGCAAAAGCAAAACAACTGCTCGAAGAAAAAATGCCTTTGGACTCGTCCACTTATAATTATAAAATTTGCGCTTTTAAAGAACACAGTTATCTTATTGTGTGGAATAAAAATAAGTTGCCAGAAAATAAAAAATATTTTTCTCCGCTGATTTATCTGAGCGAAAATTATGCAGCATTTAATTTTATTTATATTGACGAAGATTATTTTGTTCTGCGAAAAAAAAATTGTGAATGTGAAGTTTTTTCACCCGAGATTCTGACTGAAAAAATTCTTGAACTTAAAAATGATGAAAAAAATATCATTTTTTTTAGGAACAAAAATTCAAAGCATTTATCTGATGTAAAAAAAATTTGTCTTAAAGAAGATTTTATTTTTCTTGAAGACGAAATGCTTCGAAATAAAAAAACAAAGAAATTATTTTTAAGTTTGCATAAAAATTTTGATTCTAAAAAAATAAATTTTTTGAGTTTTATGATTTTGATTTTTTTGCTCAGTGCAAATTTTTACTTTGCACAGAAAATAAATTTTCAAAATAAAGAAATTAAAGAAAGCAAAAAAATAATTGCGGATTATAAAAAAAATCTGATAAAGAATAAAAAAAATCTTACGATTAACGAAAAATTAAGAATACTAAAATTCGAAACTTTCAGTCTTTTTTTGGAAAATATCAATATTTCTGATGAAAAATTCGATTTAAAAATTTCTGGCAAAGACGTTCAGAAATATGTAGATGAATTAAAAGCTGAAAACAAAATTAAAAATCTTATTTTTGAAAATTATTCTCTTGATAAGGATAAAATTTTGAGCGCACATTTGTCAGGGGAATTCTGTGAGTAAAAAACACATTTTATTTTTCACATTTATTTTGTCTGCTTTTTTAGTTTTTGAGGTCAATTCATTTTTTAACAAAAAGAAAATAATTGAAAATCTTGCAGTTGAAAAAAAACTTTGCATTGATTCTGCAAAAAATAATTCTGTTAAAAAAAAATATGCTTTGGAAGAAATTTACGAAAAGTGCATTTTCCTTATAGAAAAATCGCAGATAAAAAATGCAGTTTTAACTTATAAAAAAGACGCTGTGCAAATTAATCTTCAGTCTAGTTTGGAAAAAATTATTGCTTTGCTCAATGATTTTGAAAATCTTGACTATGTTCCAAAAATCAAAACTTTTTACCTGAAAAATTTTTCTGAAGCAAATTGCAGTTTTTTACTTGAATGCGACGCTGAAAAAAAAGAGGACTTATGCAACTTGAACTTACAAAATATTTTTCCCAGAACAAAGTCTCCTGAAAAAAGTATTTTAAAAAGTGAAGCTAAAACAAAAGAAATAGTAAAAACTGAAAAACAGGAATTGTGTTCAGTGGAACTTGTTTCGAAAATTTCTATGGATCAAAAAAAATATTTCTGGGTAAAAAATGGTGACGGAACTTTGTTAAAAATCTGCCAGGAAGTTTTTTTGTTGGAAGATGAAAATTGTATTCAGATAATTTCGAATAATAAAAAATATAAAATAAAAAAGAGGTGAATATGAAAAAATTTTTTATAGTGATTTTTGCAGCAATGTTTTTTATGTCCTGTACTTCCTTGAAAAAAGAAAAATTTGAAATTCGCGGAAGTGTTTGCAATACAAACGGAAGTCCAATTAATTTAGCAGAAATTTTTTTTAACAACAAACTTGTTGCTTATACAAATTTAAACGGTCAGTTTTTTGCTTATGTGGAATTGGCTGAAAAAAATTTTCTTGAGGTAAGAAAAATCAATTATGAAAAGAAATTTCTAAACTTAAATTTTGAAAATACGGGAAAGTATTTTTTTATAAAACTGAAAAATTATAATGAAATTTTTTCTGAAACAGAAAATTTGCTCGATGCTGCTAAATATAAAAATGCGGCGCAAAAAATAGATTCACTTTATGTTTTTGGCAGCGAACTTGATAAAATAAATTTTGTAAAGGCGTTTTGTTATGCAAAAGACAGTCAGTTTGAAAGTTCACAAAAAATTATTGATGAACTAAAAAATAAAAATCCGGAAGATAAGAATTTAATTTTACTTGAGCAATTTTTAGCTAAGTCAATGGAAAAAAAATAGAATGTTAATTTTAAAATATTTGACTTTTTTTATTCCAGCAATTGTTCTTTCTGTTTTTGATATAAAATATAAACTGATTCCGCTAAATTTAATGCTTTTACAGGCAGTTTTTTTGTTTTTAGAAATTTTTCTATTTGAAAAAAATCTTATGGAAATTTATTCTGCACTTTTAATTTTTTTGCTTTTTATGATAATCAGATTTTTTTCTAATGGAATTGGAATGGGGGACGTTTATTTTAGTTTTGTTTGCGGACTTTTTTTGCCACTGCCCAAAATTTTTTATGCAATGATTTTTGCAGCTTTACTTGGAATTTTTTTTATATTAGTTCTTGGTCTGAAAGAAAAAATAAAACTACCTTTTATTCCATTTATGACTTTAGGAATTTATTTTGCAGTTTTTGTGCTGCCTTAAATTTTTTTATGGAACTTGGCAAAAATCAAATTTTTTATCAAACCTTCTAAACTAAATTTCCATACAGATTAAATATTGGAATAATAAGTTCCATACAAATAAGTAAAATAAAAATTCCGCATAAAATTATAACAAGCGGTTCGATTAGAATGCTTAGTTTTAAAAGCAGGGATTCAATTTTATTTTCACAGAATTTTCTAATTTGCATAAAACTTGAAGGAGTTTTTCCGGTTTTTTCGCCAATGTAAATCCACGAAAGAAGGTCTTTTAGAAAAAAAACTTTGGAGCTAAAAGATTTGTAAAGGGATTCACCGTTTTTTATTTCTTTGCGGCATTTTTTCATTTCTTCTCGCAAGCATAAGTTATTTAGCATTTTTGAACTTTTAAGGATTGCTCTGTCAAAACTGATTCCGCTTTTTAAAAGAATTTCCATCGAGTATGAAAATTTATAAAAGTTTAAGTAAGAAATTATTCTCATTAAATATTTGTTGCGCAAAAAAATTTTGTCAAAAAATAATTTTATTTTTTCGTTTCTTCCAAACACGGTTTTTAAAAATAAAATCCCAAAAAAAACTAAAAGACTTGTTGCTACAAGAAAAAGCATTTTTATTTTAAAATTTTTTATGAGACTGTTTATTTTTTCTAAATTCTCTTTTCCGAATCCACTGAACAGAAGTTCAAATTTTGGAAAAATAAAAAAAATCATTGTAAAAACTAAAACAATTGCAAGAACAAAAATAATTGCCGGGTATATAAGTGCATTTTTTATTTTTTCTTTTGTGTGAATTTTCTTTTGAAAAAAAAATTTTATTTGCTCAAGAAGTTCTGTTAAGTTTCCGGTTTCGTCAGCATTTTCAATAAAATTCAAAAAACTTTCTGGAAAAAAATCCTGCATTTTTTGTAGTGTGGCAGAAAATTTTTCTCCCTTGTTTAAGTGCCGGTTGATTTCATTACAAAGACAGGAAATTTCAGTGGATATGGAATTATCATTTTCCATAAAATTTAAACTTTCTTTTAAGCCGATTCCGCACGACAGGTATTGAGAGAGCGTTTCGAGAAAAGTTAAAATTATTTTATCTTTTTTACTTTCCGAGACTTTTTTTATTTCAAAAAAATCTATCAGGCAAAAATTATTTTTTTTGCAAAAATACGATATTTGTTCTTCGCTGTAGAAATATGAAATTTTTTTAATTTTCTTTTCATTTTTTAAAAAGTTTATAAGGTAAAGTTTAATTTTTTTTCTCCCTGTTAAATCATAAAGTCCGCAACGCAAACTTGTGAAGTTTAGTTTTCCATAAAAATTTCTTTTTTTACATTTTCAACTGAACAGATTTTTGATTTTATTTTTCTTTGTGCATCGTCTTTTATGAATTCAAAATTATTTTTTAGCAAATATGAATTTAAGGCGTTTTCTGAAAAATCCTTTGAAATAAGATTTTGAATTTTTTTGTCTATGAAAAGACTTTCTGAAATTACGGTGCGCGGCTTTTCTGTACTAAAAGTTTTTACCAGACGCTGCGAAATAATTCCACGAAGAACTGCGGCAATCATAAAATTTTCAACGCCCAAATTTAGAAGTCGCGTTATTATGCTAACCGCATTGTTTGTGTGTACCGTAGAAAAAACAAGATGCCCTGTGAGCGCAGCGCGAATGCAAAGTTCCGCAGTTGTTTTGTCGCGGATTTCGCCAAGCATAATTATGTTTGGATCCTGCCTTAAAACTCTTCGTAAAATTGATTCAAAAGTTAAACCAATATTTTCGTTTATTTGAATTTGATTTACATTTTCGATTGTGTACTCAACAGGATCTTCTATGCTGATAATTTTTTTTCTTCCGTCCGCAAGTTTGGTCAAAATTGAATTTAATGTTGTTGTTTTTCCGCTGCCAGTTGGACCCGAAATCAGAATAAGTCCGTTTGGGCAAGAAATCATTTTTTTTATTGTTGAAAGCTGATTTTCTGAAAATCCAAGTTCTTCGAGGCTGAAAAGTTTTTTGTCTTTTTTTAGAATTCGCAAAACAATTGATTCGCCTTTTGATGACGGAACAATTGAAACTCTTAAGTCAATTTCAGATTTTTCAAGTTGAATTTTAATTCTTCCGTCCTGGGGTAATCTCTTTTCCAGAATATTCAAATCTGCAAGAATTTTTATTCTTGAACTTATTGAATTAAAAAGTTCAAGATTGATTTTTTGATGAAGACTTAAATCTCCTGCAATCCTAAAACGCACGATTCCAGTTTTGTCGTTGCTTTCAAAATGAATGTCGCTTGCATTTTCTTTTATCGCTTCCTGAAAAATTGCATTTAACAAATTTACTGCCGGTGCTTCTTTGTTGATTTCTTCAATATCATTGTTTTCAGTTTCGCTAGTGTCTTTTTCAAATTCAAAATCAAAAGCATTGCTGATAATATTTGAAAATTCTTTTTGACTTAAAATTTCATATGTAATTTTTTTGTTGAACGAAAGTTCCAGAAGTCTTTTTGTTGCAAAATCGAGTTCTTTGCAAATTCCTATGCAAACTTCATTTTCTGAATTTTCCAAAAGGACGCATTTATGTTTTTTGATAAAATTAAAATTTAACTGCCTTTGCGCCGCTGATTTTTCTGCCGCTGATTTTTCAAAAGTAAAATTTTTCATCTTCTAAATTTTCCCTTGAATATATTTTTCGCA
The DNA here is from genome assembly GCA_964639315.1 of uncultured Treponema sp. Taxonomy (GTDB): domain Bacteria; phylum Spirochaetota; class Spirochaetia; order Treponematales; family Treponemataceae; genus Treponema_D. The sequence goes on from CAZXCR010000025.1 coordinate 5,925, forward strand.
AAAATCTTTGAGGTTAAAAATTTCAGAATTTTTGTCATCAGATTTTTCATCAAAATCTTTAAGCAGAGTAGGGACTATGTAAATTGTAATTTCGCTTTGTTCTTTGGACTTTGACTTTTGCTTAAAAAAATTTCCTAGAATCGGAAGGTGCGATAAAATTGACGGAAAATTTGTCTGCTTGTTTTCTTCGTCTTTTAAAAGTCCGCCAATAATAATTGCCTGCCCAGATTTTGCGCGAAGCTGTGTGCTAACAATTCTTTCGGAAGTGGAGGGAAGTGTGGACACCGTAGAACTTGTGCTGCTCGACTCTGAATTTTGCTTTGAAATACTCGCGTTTATATCCATGGTAATCATTTCGTTGCCAGAAATCCAGCCTGTAATATTTATAATCAGTCCGGAAGTAATTGTTTGCGTAACCCCAACCGTGCTGCTCGAATTATTTTTGTCGTATTCGTATTCGATGTAGCGGTAAGTGTCTGTGTTTTGAAACATAATTTCCTGACCCGAAATTCCTGTAAGGCTTGTGTCCGTGCTGATTCTTGCCTCGCTTTTGCTAAGCTGCTGATTTAATGATGAAGCGAATTCGTAGCCGAGTTTCGAAATTACGTTGAAATTTATTCCGAATATATTTGAAAAATCTGCGCCTAAATCAAAAACCGAAACTTCAGATTCAGAACTTTCCGAATTTTCAGTTTGCGAATATGACAGGGAATATTCCGGTTTAAAACTTTTGTTTAAATTTTTTGATGACTGAATTACAAGCAGTTCGTATTTTATTTGCGGTTTTGGAACATCTAAAATTTGCAGTTCGTTCAAAAATTTTTTGTGCTGCTCCTGGCTTCCCTTAAAAAATATTAAATTTGAAAGGGAACTTTGAACAATCATTTCGCTTTGTGCCGACGGCGGAAGCAACTGCATAAGTTCGTCTGATTTTAAAAATTTTAAATTAACTGGAAAAACTTTTTCTGGCAAATCTGCGCTTTTTGCAAATTCCTGTATTTCTAAAAACTGTTCGTTGTTTGCAAAAACTATAATTTCATTTTTACTGCTTGATTTTATGAATTCTGCTGCAGTGAATCTGTTTGCTGCCATTTGCAAAAAATCTTCTGGTAACAAAAAATTTAAATTGAGGGAAAAATATTTTTTCTGATTTTGCGGAACATCAATCATTTGTATAAAAGAAAAAATTTTTTCATATTCCTTTTTCCCCTGATAAATTATAAAAGTTTTATTTGAGGTGGCTTTGTATTCTATGTTTGAAAAATTTGCTGGCCAAAGATTTTTAAGATCGCTTGTGTTTATGTAATTTAAATTTATTGTAAAAAAACTTCCGGCATTTTTTGAGTACGAATTTTTTTGTTTTTCGTTTATGTAATAAATATTTTCGTTAAAAGTGTAATCAAGTCCCGCTGAATCTAAAATTATATTGAGGGTTTGCAAAAAATTTTTGTTTTGAAATTTTAAATTTTCCAAAAAATCATCAGTCTGGAAAAAAAATAAATACTCAGTTTCTTCGGTCTGAAAAAGTTCCTTGAGCAGAGTTTTTATTTTTATGCGCTCCACATTTATTGAATACAAGCCGTTTTCTTTTGTTAGCGATGGCTCTGAGGTTTCAAAAATTTTATTTTCTTCGTTTTTGCTGATTGAAAAAAAATCCTTGTGCTTTTCTAGGACGAAAGATTTTAATTGTGCCGTGCAGATTGAAAGCGCATCTTCGAGATTTAAATTATTTATGTTGAGTGAAATTTTTATGTCTGGAATTTCGTTTTGAATAATTGTTTTTTGTGTTTTTTGCGCAATTTTATTAAAAACTGATTTTATGCTTGTGTCCTTGCATTCAAGAAAAATTTTATTTGCGCTAGTGTTGAAACTGCATTTTATTTTTGAAATTTTATAAACGCCATCTTGCACTTCGTAAAAAAAATTCTGACTTTCCAAAAAAGTTTTAAATGCGTTTTGATAGTCTGCATTTGAAAAACTAAAGTCAGCCTTGCCTTGAACAGTTTCGTCTGTGGAAACTGAAATTTCATTTTGCTGGGCAAGAATAAACAAAATGTCTTTTACTTCCTGATTTTTAAATTCTATGCTTTTAAAATCCTGCGCGAAAGTTTTTGTAAAAATCAAAAAAATTAAAAGGAATAAAAAGAAAATTTTTTTTATTGATAAGATGAGAATTAAATTTTTAAATACTTTTTTCATTAATCAAAAGATAATCAAAGTATTTTAAATCGGCAAAGTTTTTTTAGAGATGCTATTTATTTTTTTATCAGACAAATTTATTTTTTAAGTCTGGCAAAAACCGAAATTTTTACCAGACAATTTTTTTTACTGAAAAAGAATTAGGTTTGACTGCAGAGTGCTGAGGTTTGGCTGCGCGGCGCTAAAGTTGTATTGCGCACTAGAACGCGAATCTGAAGTGGATTCATAATCTGCCCGCATAAGAATGCCTTTGCCGTCAGTGTTGAAAGAAGTTGCTGAAGAAGCCACAGTCATTAAAAGATAAGTATCAAGTATATTGGAGTAAACAAATTCCGGTGCGTTTAATGATTCTACTTCTGAAACTGACCAGTTTTCTAAATCAGTACTTGAATAAATGCTTGAATAATATTTACCATTTTCTTCTCTAGTATAATTTGTGGTAAACAAATAAAGATTATTAGCATACAAACAATTTCTTAATGCTTTTGAAGGAGTAGTTCCGTCAGATAAAGTAGGAGTAATTTTTGTCCAGGCAGCAGCAGGGGCAAAATCACTTAAGTTCTGATAATAAAAATAAGTTTCGCTCGGGCATAAAATTATTTTGTCATTATTTATTGAAATGTCTGACAAATTATCAAAATCTTTTTTCAGCACAAACTTACTCGAATCATCATCCCATTCATAAATATCACCGCTGCTCAATCCCACAGAATACATTTTGCTGTTAACCACAAAATTTGCCTGGAAATACGTGTCTGAATCATAAATCTGAGAATATTCTGCGGTTAATTCAATTTCTTCTGCCGTAAAATCAACTGAATATAAAACAACGTTGCTAGCGTAAACTGCTTCAGAAACTACTGTGCTAGAATTTTGCCCTACAGTTGGGTAAGGAAAAGCCGTAAAATAATATTTACTGTTGTAGTAGCAAAGTCCCTGCGGAATCCAGCCGTCAGTTTGCAAAGTAAAAAATGGGTCTGAAAGACTTGCTGAACTTTCATCATAATAGCGAAAATCCCACGAAGCGTTTTCTGGGTCGCCTGTAATAAAAGTTATTTTAGAAGTCTGTTGATTTTTGAAAGCACCCAGCGTGATGTAGTAATAAATAAAACTTGCCGGGTTGTACGGATTGTCTTTTGGCGAAGATAGCGAATGATATTTTCCAGTGTAAATTTGTTTCCAAGTTTCCCCATCTGTGCTCTGCAAAATGTCGCCGCAATGCAAAGTAACAAAGGCGGTTTTTGTTCCGTCAATGCTAAATTCTTGATAATTAGAAATTGGATTATGAAAAGTTGCCACTTGACTTATTTTTGACGCAGAATCAGTTTTAGCGTCGTTGTTAAGTTGTGAACATCCGCATAAATTAAGCGCCAATAATCCGGCTGCTAAGAATTTTGTCCAAAAGTTTTTCATCCGTACCTCCGAAATTCCCGTAGATTCATTTGCTGCCCATACCCTTTGAATTATAAAGTCATCTGTCAAAAATTACAATTTTTACTGCTTGCTTGCGGATTTTTTTTCTGGAGCATATTTTTTTACTTCGGCGCGCCTTCCGCCACTTCAGCCGCAACCTACGGTTGCTTCACAAGTTTGTCGCAAGCGACAAACTTACGGGATTATTTGGTTAAGAAAAAAATCTATTGCTTAACAGTCGCTGTTTGCTGCGCAATGGCTCCACGCGCGGCTAGACATTATTTTGTAAAACTCAAAAATCAATTCTAGCGGGAAAAAATCGTGGAGTTTTTTTTGTTAAGAAAAAGATTTTTGTGGGGCAGAAAATTTTGTTAGTAAACAGCCGCAAAAGTCGCTTGCAAGCTCGAGGATTTTCTTGTTAAGAAAAGAATTTGTCATTTTTGAATTTATTTCAGAATCTCGCGTGAAGGAATTTTTTCTTAACAAAAAAAAAATTCCTTTTCTAATGAAAAAAATATTACTACTGTTTAATTTATTATTTGCAGTTTTTTTATTAGGTTGCAAAAACGAAAATCTTTTTTATGAAGTTATTGATGATAATATTTCAATTGACGGAAATAATATAGAAGTTGAAGTTTGCTCTGAATATACAAAAATTTCTTTAAATTCGGATAATAGTTTTTTTAATGTCATTTATAAATTAGAAAATACTGCGTTAGTGGAAAATTTGTATTTAAAAATTATTGCACAAGACGATTTGTATTATTCCATAAATTCTTATGCGGTAGTTGATTCTAAAATAGAAAATTTACAAAATCATTGTTCTTCTGAAACTGAAAATATTTCTTCATTTGCAGACGGGGCAAACATTTCTATTGAAAACACGTGTAATCGAATCCAGTTTTATTGCAAAAATAATATGTCTAAAAAAATTGATTTTTATTTAATTGCGATACAAGTCAGTTGATTCTGGCAATTTTTTTATTAGGACAAAAAAAAAGACTGCCCGTTTTTAAGCAGCCTTTTACTAGAAAGTGAATTTTTTATCCTCTTACCAATTTAATTATTTGCAGAATGAGCAACAGAACATTGCTTGCAACAGAAATTGAAAGGCACACAAGCAAAGCAATATCATATTTTGATCTTTTCTTATCATTTGAATTATTTTGATTAGCCTGATTATTTTGGTTTTCCATAGTATGTCTCCTTAAAAAAAATTTATCTAAAAAACTAATGATAATATGATTTTATTTCGCATTACCGTCAATATGCAGAATCATTTTTAGAATCATCAAAAAACAAAAACAGGATTTGAACCTGATTAATGAATTTGCGCTTTTTTTAAACCTAATCCTCGTC
>CAZXCR010000026.1:0-10844 GCA_964639315.1 uncultured Treponema sp.
AAATAGTGAATTTTTTGTGAAAATAGTCTGATAAAAAGTCACACTGAAATTCACATAAAAAATCACATTAAAAATCGAGCAGGAAAGGCGGTAAAAAATGTCCGTAGAAAAGATAGAAAATGTAGAAAAAAACGAGCAGTCGGTTGAAATCATAAAAGTTGAAGGCTTGAAAAAAAGTTTTGGCGATCTCGAAGTTTTAAAAGATATAAGTTTTACAGTTCATCGCGGAGATGTTCTTGGAATAATTGGCCCGAGCGGTAGCGGAAAATCAACTTTGCTGCGCTGTGTGTGCCAGCTCGAAACTGTAAGCGGCGGTTCAATTTCAATCTGCGGTAAGCCAATGGTAAAAAACGGAGTTTACGCTGGAAAAGACGAACTTCGTCAGATTGGACTCAATGTAGGGCTTGTTTTCCAGAATTTCAATCTTTTTCCGCATATGAGTGTTCTAAAAAACATAACTGAGGCGCAGCGGATTGTGCTGAAAAAAGAAAAAGCCGAAGCCGAAGAAACCGCCATGGAACTCTTAAAAAAGATGGGACTCGAATCAAAGGCAAATTGTTATCCGTGTCAGCTTTCTGGCGGTCAGCAGCAGCGCGTGAGTATTGCCCGTGCGCTGGCATTAAAACCGCAGGTTCTGTTTTTTGACGAGCCAACGTCCGCACTTGACCCCGAACTTACCGGCGAAATTCTTGCCGTAATCCGCGAACTTGCCCGCGAAAAAATGACAATGGTTGTGGTAACTCATGAAATGTCCTTTGCCCGCGACACAAGCGACCACGTAATTTTTATGGACAAGGGGCTTATCGTTGAGCAGGGCGACCCGAAACTCGTAATTAACAATCCGCAGGAAGAGCGCACCAAGTCGTTTTTGCGCCGTTTCAATCAGAATTAATTTTTTTTTCTTCTTTTGGAGCAAATTTTGTTGCTAAACAGCGTCGCGTTCTTGCAGGAATATTTTCTTAGCAAAGAAAAATCGCTGTTCGAAAGAAGATGTCTTTTTAGTAACACGCGCGCGTAATGTCGAGGATTTTCTTCTTAACCGAGAAATTTTTTTGTTGGACAGAAAATTTTATTGGTAACCGCGCGCGCAAAGTCTTTTTTTTTAACAAAGAATTTTCCACAAGTACAGCGCGAACGTGTTCTCGTAGAAAAATTTTTCTTGGCAAAGAGAAATTGCAGTTTTGAAAAAAAATCTTCTTAGCAAATCACGCGCGAATTTTTTTCTTAACAAAAGAATTTTTTACAAGCATAATGCTCATTTTCATCAGGAATATTTTCTTAGCAAAGAAAAATTTCAGTTTCGAAAGAAAATATCTTCTTAGTAACCGTGCGCGTAATGTCGAGGATTTTCTTCTTAACCGAGAAATTTTTTTGTTGGACAGAAAATTTTATTGTTAACCCGCGCGCGCAAAAAATCTTTTTCTTAACCTCGAAATTTTTTTTGTTAAGAAATATCTCATTTCAAAAGAAAACATTTCGTTAGTAACCACGCGCCGTCCGCGCCGCAAATCCCGCACAAGTTCCCGGTCTTCCACGGTTACGGCATTCGCCTCCATTCTTCCGCTTCGCTCCAGAACGCGCTTCGCGCGCCGTTCCACGCCGGGCTAGGTTTTACTACAAGAACGAAGTTTCATCAGAAAAATTTTTTTTGTTAAGAAAAGCCTCAGTTCGAAAGAAAAAGTTTTCTCAGTAACCCGCGTGTAATGTCGAAGATTTTCTTCTTAACTACAAAATTTTTTTCTTAGACAGAAAATTCCATTGGTAACCACGCGCGCGCAGAAATCGCAAGACTCGGTGGTTGAGCTTGTCGAAACCACCAGATTCTAATGTACGTTTAGCCTGTTTTGTACGTTAAGAAAACAAGTTGAGTCTTGCGGTTGTTACTTACAAAATTCTCCGTCCCACAAAAATCTATTTCTTAACAAAAAAAATCCTTACAAGTACGCGGCGCGCGCGTCCTTGTACAAGAATTTTCCTTAGCAAACAAAAATTTCAGTTCGAAAGAATACATCTTCTTAGCAACCACGCACAAATTTTTTTTCTTAACAAACAAAACTTCATTTCAAAAGAAAATGCTTTGTTACTAACCCGCGCGTGTAATGTCGAAGATTCCTTTCTTAACTAGAAATTTTTTTCTTAGACAGAAAATTTTCTGGTTAACAAGCGCGCAAATTTCTAATTCTTACAAATATCTTTAAAATAAAAAAAAGACTTCCTGCAAAAACAGAAAGTCTTTTAACGGGATGTGCGGGGCTCGAACCCGCGATCTCCGGCGTGACAGGCCAGCGCGATAACCAGCTTCGCTAACACCCCATTCGTGAGTGATACTATATAAAACTTAAAAAATTCTGTCAATAGTAAAAGTAAAAATTCTTAAGAAAAAGTATCAAATTTCTTTTCAGAAGCCTTGTTTTTATTGACTAAAAAGGTGTTTTAAACTAGTATACTTGCTCACACTGTAAAGTGTGAATCATATTGTCTAATATGAAAAATATATCTTAGATCTTAAGTTAAGGTCTTTGGAGGAAATCAAGTGGTAAAAATCAGACTTAAGAAGTTTGGTACAAAAAAGCGCCCAGACTATCGTATTGTAGTTCAGGATTCTCGCAAACCACGCGACGGAGTTACTATCGAAGAAATCGGTCAGTATCATCCTATAGCACTTGCAGACCAGCAGATTGCATTTGACGTTGACCGCGCAAAGTACTGGCTTGGAGTTGGCGCTCAGCCGTCAGCCATTGTAAAAAAACTTTTTAACGAAAAAGGTTTGTCAGTAACTGGAAAAGACATTGCTAAGTAAACTGCAGAGGAGCTAAAAATGGAAAAAGACCTGATTGAATTCATTGCAAAATCATTGGTCGATGATCCAGACGCTGTCTCTGTAACAGAAACTGAAGGTGAACGTGGACCTGTTTTACAGTTAAGCGTTGCTCAAGGTGATATTGGCAAGGTAATTGGCAAATACGGTCGTATTGCAAAAGCTCTGCGTACTGTTTTGAGCGCAACATCTAATAAAGATGGCAAGCGTTACAGCCTGGAAATTCTGGACTAATGACAGAGCAGTTTACGGTTGGTATTGTCCGCGGACCGCACGGTTTGTCGGGTGAGTTTAAAGTGGAAAGCACTTCCGGCGAGTACGAACATTTTGCACGTATGGAAGAAGTGACTCTTACAGACGGTTCTGTAAAAAAACTTTTTAAGGTTGAATCAACTAAAGAAGCTGCAGAAACTCTGTATATGAAATTAGCAGGAATAAATTCCCCTGAAGAAGCTGCAAAATTCAATAAGTGGGAAATCGTAGTTCCTCGAAAATACGCGCACCAGTTGCAGAAGGGTGAGTGGTACATTGAAGACCTTAAAGGGTGTTCAGTTTATTACAAAGACGAGAAGAGTAATAAAACTCTACAAGATGCATCAGAGGATGTTCTTGGAACAGTCACAAACGTAAGGGAAGGCGGATCTGGTTATCTCGTTGAGATTTCTCTGTCCGAGAGTTGCAGTTTTTTAGCAGACAGCGTTAAGTTTAACAAAGACGGTTCTTTAAGAGCAGTTTTTGTTCCGTTCAATAAAGAATTTATTGGCGAAGTTGATGTTGAAAGCCAGAGAATTCAACTGATGCACCTCTGGATTCTGGAGTAACTCCATGAAATTTACTGTGCTGACCTTATTTCCTGAAATACCGCGTGCTTTTTTTGAAAATTCGATCATGGCAAAGGCGGTTCAGCGGGGAATTATTGCCTACGATTTGGTTAATATCAGGGATTTTACCTTTGATAGACACCACACTTGTGATGACTCGACTTATGGCGGAGGTGCCGGTCAGCTTTTAATGCCCGAACCTCTTGGAAGAGCTTTAGACAGTGTAGAAGCTTACAAAAAGACGAAACATGTTATTTATGTTACGCCTAGCGGAAAGCCTTTTACTCAGAAAAAAGCCTTAGAACTTAGTCAGAAAGAAGAACTTGTTTTTGTTTGCGGTCGCTACGAAGGTATTGACCAGCGAATAATTGATTCCTATGTTGACGAAGAAATCTCTATTGGCGATTACGTTATGTCAAGCGGAGAACTTGCGGCAACAGTTATTGTAGATGCCGTTTACAGACTTGTAGAAGGCGTTATTACAGAAGAATCTTTAGACGAGGAAAGTTTTTCTGGCGGACTTTTGGAATATCCTCAGTATACCAGGCCAGAGGTGTACAAGGGCATGAAAGTACCTGAGGTTTTGCTCAGCGGAAATCACGAAGAAATCCGGAAGTGGCGTCTTAGAAAGAGCCTGCAGAAGACTTTTAGAAACAGACCTGATTTGCTTCAAAAAGCCAGACTTGAAGGTACTCTTACTAACGAAGCAGAAAAAATGATCGAAGAACTTACGGACTTTATAACTTATAAAAATGACCGTAAGAAAAGCAGACAGTTAAGGTCAATGAGGGAAAAGGAAAAACGCTCTTATTCAGCGGAAAATTCCGAATCCTTAGATAGAACTGAACGCACTAAACTTGAGGAGAAATAAGATGGATCTTATTAAAACCATTGAAGAGCAGCAGAAAAAAGACAATGCTCTTACATTTAAAGTTGGTGATACAGTAAAAGTTCACTTTGAAATTATTGAAGGTAAAACAAAGCGTATTCAGATTTATGAAGGTCTTGTACTTTGCATTAAAAATGAAGGCGTTAGAAAGACATTTACAGTTCGCAAAACAAGCTACGGCGTTGGTGTTGAACGTGTTTTCCCTGTAAACAGTCCTCGTGTTATCAAGGTTGAAGTTGTTCGCCCTGGTAAAGTTCGCCGCTCTAAGATTTACTACGTTCGCGACAAGATTGGTAAGAGTGCTAAAATTAAGGAACTTCTTGGTGCAAAAGCAAATGCTGAACTTGCAGCTTCAAGAGCCGCTTCTAAGGCTGCTGATGCAAAAGAAGCTGAACTTAATGCTGAACACAAGGCAGAGGTTCAGGCTGAAGCTAAGGCTGAAACAACGAAATAATTTTTTTAGCTTACAAAAAGCTTACTAAAAATTTGAAAATATCCTTGGAAAAATTAAATTTTTTCTGAGGATTTTTTTTTGCTACAAGATGAATTTGCGCGTGCGGTTACTGACAAAATATTTTCTTAGCGCCCAGTATTTTTCTAAGCCAAGCCTAGCCCGGATTGAAGTGGTGGCGAAGCCATTGCGTAGCAACGGAGCGAAAAGCGGAGCCACGGAAAGCCGGGAACTTGTACTGAAATTTGCGGCGCAGAAGGCGACGCTCTGAATAAAAAGAATTTGCTCCAAATCTCTAAATGACAGAAAAAGTTCTTGCAGTTATAATTTAGCTATGAATGAAGTTTTTGCCGTGCGCTTCGAGGGGGCAGTTTCGGGAGCGAATCAATCGGCGGCTGTAAAAAATGGAAGTTTTGTAAACGTAAAAGTCCTTTTGGATAATGGCGGCGGGAACTTTTTGGTTTCGTTTGCAGGGAGCACTTTTAATGTAAAAAGCGAAATTCCGCTTAGTTCCGGGGACGCTTTTTCTGCACGGATTAAAATTGACGGGAAAAAAATTGTTTTGAATCCGCAAAGGGAACTTGAGGCGCAGACTGAGCAGAATTTAAAAATCCTTAGTGACGACGGAAATCCTGGGCCGGTTTTGTCGCGGATTTTACAGAATTACGGGCTGGCTGCAGATGCAATAAATGTGAAACTTTTGCAGTTTTTGGAACAGGGAAATTTTCTGCTTGATAAAAAATTGATTTTAAAAGCTCGAAGTATCGCATTGAATTTTCCGGGAAAAGAGAAAGCCGCTGCCGAAATTGCAATGGCGCTTTTTGAACGGGGAATTAAGGCGGACGTTAGTGTTGTAAGAAAATTTCTTATGCTGATTGAAGATGGGTTTGCTGAAGATTCTGCTGGAAAAAAAGATGATGATAAAAAAGAAAATAGCAAAAATGATGAATCTTTGAATGAAAGGGCTGAAACTTCTGAAGAAAGTGAAAATTCTTTGCTTGAAAATTCTAATCGCGGTGGAAAAGACTTAAATTCTGCGGGAAAAAATGCGGAAAGTCAAAATGCGGAAGGTCAGGATGCAGAAAGTCGGAAGGGGAAAAGTCAGAAGGGGGAAAAATTTTATTCTTTTCTTGAAAAAATTTATGGAAAAATTCCAGAAGCTTCGTTTGGAAAATTAACGTTTTTGAATCAGATAAAAGAAAATTCTAGCAAACATTGGATTTTACTTCCTTACGAGTGGAATTTGAAAAAGTCAGAAAATAAATTTTTTTTAGCAAAGGGCTTTATAAGGCTTCTTTTAGATGCTTCTTTAAAGACGGTGGAAAAAGTCAGTGTTGAGTGCAAAATAGAAAAATCCCAAAAAAACTGGACAAATTACTTTTTTGTGTTATATTTAAATGCAAGCAAGGTAAAGGAAGTGCGGTTCTGTACATTACCATCGCTTTTGACCTCTCAAATTTTACACGAGGAAAGGCGATTAGGAGAATTATTTAGTTCCGGCATGAACTTGAATACTTCTGTGACTGTAACCTATTCCGCCTTAGCTTTTACTGAAGGACTTTTTGCAAATTCTGAAATTCCCTTTTTATTTAACGACACTGTATGATTCCTAAATCAAACTTGAATGCAATCGCTTTAAAATATCCAAAAAATGCAGATGCGCCTGTAATTGCCGCAAAAGGAAAAGGTTTTGTGGCTGAACAGATTTTAAAAATTGCCGAAAAAAATCAAATTCCTGTGGTAAAAGACGAAATTCTTGCAAATGTGCTTTCTATTGAAGAAATTGGCGAGTGTATTCCAGAAAATACTTGGCTTGCCGTTGCGCAAATTTTTGCGATGATTCTTGATATGGAAAAGCGGAACTAGAAGACGTTTTGTAAAAAAATCTGAATGTAAAAATCCCGGAGATAAAGATGATTCAAAAACTTGACTGTTCACGAATTAAAATTGGCGTTGTGTTTAGTGAGCCTGTTTATTTTGATGACGGGGAAAATATGTTTCTTGCAAAAAATTCTCCGGCAAAGGCTTATCATGTGGCTGCACTGAAGCGCTGGAAAATTCCTTTTTTGCTGACTGCAGGTCACGAACTTAACGAAAGCGTTCAGAGTAAAAATGAAGAAAATTCTGTAGCGGCAAAAAATTCTGCTGATGACGCTGTGCTTGAGGAACTTGAAGAAATTTAGCTGCGGGCAGTTGCGCTGAAAAATTAGATTTAATGTTTTTTTAGTAGACTTTCGGTTTAAAAACGCGTCAAGGATTGGAATAGTGAGCGAAGCGAAAACAAAGACTCTTTAGAGGCTTTGTTCGGAGGCGAAAGCCGGAGCTATGGAAAGCCTGGTTTTTGACAGTTGAAAACTGGCAAAAAGACGCCAAAAAATTTAAAATTAAAAAAAGGAAAATTTATTGGAAAATTTGTCGAGTCACCAGAAGGGCGTTTGTGGCGAAGATAAGGCCTGTTCTTACTTGGAAGAAAATGACTACAAAATTGTTGAGCGGAATTTTCGGACGCAGGGTGGCGAAATTGACATTATTGCGGAAAAGGGCGATTTTCTTGTTTTCTGCGAGGTGAAATCTCTGCCAACTGGGGATTTGGAGACGCTTTCTTACGAACTTAACGAAAAAAAACAAAAAAGGATTATAAAAACTTCTAAAATTTACCTCGAAAAACATCGAGAATATAGTAACAGGCTGATTCGTTATGATGTGCTTGCTGTTGATGTGCCGGTTCTGGATCCGGTTTATCATATTCAAAATGCTTTTTTGGAGTAATAGATGCAATTTTCTGCTGAAAACAAAACTAAAGAGGAACTTTCGCCACGTTTAAAAGAGATTCAGAAAAAAATCCAGGATGAAAATTATATTTCTTATGCAGTTGACCGGATTGCAATTGTAATAAGCAAGAGAATTGTTGATGAAGAAGCTGCTGTGCGGAGAGCCGTGCGCTGATTTTTTAAGCTGACATTATTTTTGAGATTTGAAGAGATTGGCAAGAAGATTGGTGCGAAAGGTGACAAAAACTCTCTGGTTTGCCTAATCTTAGATTTTGATTTATACTTAAAAATATGAGTAGAGACAGACATTCTAGGCGCAATTTTAACAGGCGCGAAAATTATAGACACGATTCTTATGAAAAGGAAAATTTGCGGGAGTCTTATGCGGATTTTTCTTATCAGGGAAGTTTTGAAAACCAGACGCGGAGAGAAAATTCTTTTGCAAAAAAAGGTCATTCTTTTGATTCAAGGCGCGATTTTAAGAAGGATGGAAGGCGCGAAAAGTTTGGTGGAAATTTTTACGATGAAAAGAAGAGTCCGAAACCTGAATTTCATACAAGCGCTGGACTTGTAACTGCAAAGCAACTTGCTGAAGAAAATAAGGCGATTGAAGATTTTAAGCATTCAAAGAAAGTTTTATGTTCGAAATGCGGAATTGAAATAAATGATATGTCGAGTGCAATTGAAGGAAGAAACGGTGAAGGTCCGATGCATTTTGACTGTGCACTTGAAGAAATTTCTAAGACAGAAAAGCTTGGTTTGGGAGATAAAATTACTTACATTGGTCAGGGACGCTTTGGAATTGTAAACCACCAGAATCCGCACGATATGAAGCACTTTACAATCAAAAAAATTATTGAATGGGAAAGCAAAGATTCTAAACCTGAGTGGCGAAACGAAATGGCAGAACTTTACAGCCGGGTGAGATGAGGTTTTTGGTAACGTGGGCGTAATGTCGAGGATTTTTTTTATTAAGGAAGCGCCCTTTTGTAAACAGGCAAATTTTTTTTGTAAATAATGGGATTTTTTTAACTGAAAATTTTGTTGGTAAAAAAACGATTTTTTTGTAAATAAATAAATTTTATTAGTAACAGGCGCGGGTTTTGTTTCAAAGCTCGCGATTTTTTTTGGTAAACAACGCGACTTTGTTAAGAAGAAAATTTTTTGTTGGACAGAAAATTTTGTTGGTAACTTGGGCGGATTTGTTAAGATGAGAATTTTTTCTTAACTGGAAATTTCGTTGGTAACACGCGGGCTGGTTACTGAGAGATTTTTTTGTTGAAGAGGAAATTTCACTAGTAGCTCGTGATTTTTTTTATTAAGGCAAATTTCGGGTTTAGATAAAATTTATAAAAAAGGTAAAAAAGCCTAGCCCCGACTGTAGCGGCGCGAAGCGTTCAAAAACGCAGTTTTTGAATGAAACCGTGCAAGGCGGGATTCCTAAAAAAATTTACGGTCGGAACGTAAAAAAAATTGTGGCAAGAAAAAAGGATTCGCTCCAAGTAAGTAAAAATTGTAAAAACTCGAATTTTAACCTATTAACAAAAAATTTCATTAGTAACACGTGGCATAATGACTGTAACAGGCGCGAATTTTACCGGCTGCCTTTGCTGCATTGCATACAGCCGGTTATGATTAGATTTTTTTTGCCGGTGCTTTTATTAAACAGGCGCGCTATTAGATAGCCGTTTTCTAGCGGAACTTCTTTGTGGCAAACTGGACATTCCCTTTTTATTCCTGGTTCTAAATGCGGGTAGCAGTGCGGGCAGCCGTTTATTGTGCAAAGCTGATCGTGAACTGTCATTGGGCGGTAAACTTTTGTACGTAAATCTTCGCCAGGTAAGAGCGGACTTTTGCAGATTGGGCAGTTTACTAAAATTCCTTTTTTTTTCGCAGTTTCAAGTCTTTTTGAATTTTCAGTTTTTTTTGCTTCGTTTTGACTTTTTTTATTGTATTTAAAAAATAAATTCAGCAGTAGAATTAAAATTGCTGCGGCAATGCCTGTAATAATGTAAACTTCAAAATCACTCACAGATTTTATTATAGCACGTAAAGTTTAGAAGGTCTTGAGCTGTTTTTTTTAGAGACTTTTAAAACTAATTTTTTTGATTTTCTTGAATTTTAGATATTTTTCGCTTAATATTTAAAGGTATCTTAATATATTCTTAAATAAACTCTGAAAATTGCAGTTTTTGGAATAGCAGTTTTTGGGGATTAGTCTGAAAAAACTTATGGAGGTATTTTGTTTATGAAAAAAATTCTTAGTTTTGCTGCAGTTGCACTTGTAGCACTTTCGTTTGTGAGCGCAAAGGGAATTTCTGTTGGTGCGCATGGTTATTTTGGTGAAGGCTGGGGAAACACTTATTGTGAAAACGATTCAAGTGTTACAAAGCCTTTTGGTGACAACCTTTATTATGGTGGAGGCGGTTTTGTAAGCATTGGATTAAAAGGCGCTTTTTTTGTTCAGCCAGAAGTTAATTATTATGTTAACAATATTGGTGCAAAATCTTTAACAACCCTTTTTGGTACAACAACTACAACTGTAACAAGATATACTTACAATTCAATTGATGTGCCGCTTCTTGTAGGTTACAAGTACAAGAATTTTAGTTTGCTTATAGGACCTTATGTTTCTTTCCCAGTTTCTTCCATTACTTATACAAGCGTAACAAGTACAGGTTCTAATTCTGCAACATCAAGTGGCGATGTTTCAACTATTTCTGGAGTAACTTACGGATTAACAGGCGGACTTGAGTATGAAAGCAAAATTGGTCCTGGAAGACTGATTTTTGGTGCGCGCTATTTGCACGACTTTAATCCTGTATGCCATGTTGAAACTGATGATTCTGGAAATAAAAGTACAAAGAATTATTTTTACCGCGGAGCTGCTGAACTTACTTTAGGCTACAAGGTTTCTTTGTAATTTTGTGATTTTTTAAAATTTTTACTAGAGAAGACTGTGTTTTCAGATTTTTTGAAGACACAGTTTTTTTTTGCAAGTTTTACTTGCTTGGAGCTAGTTTTTTTTTCTGCCACAAATTTTTTGCGTTCCGGCTGTTACTGACAAAATTTTCGCTTTAATAAAAAATTCCTC
>CAZXCR010000027.1:0-10768 GCA_964639315.1 uncultured Treponema sp.
CGAAACTCGTGTTGCTCGCGAATGCGAGCATACGTAACCGTAAGGTTGCGGCAAATTCGCTACAAGTAAGTAAAACTTGCAAAAAAAAAATCGATGTTTGACCTAGACAGTCGAATTTCATTAGTAGCTTGCGCAAAATTGAATATGTGTGAGTAAAAGAAAAGTGGTTGCATATTCTGCTATAGTGTAATTTGCACTTTTATTTTGACAGGTGAAACCACCGTGTTTTTTGTTTCCCAGCGTTTTTTTTTGTAAATCTTATTTAATCTTGAAATCAGGTCAATTATTTTAGAATTGCAATAAAAGATTCTTCGTTGCCTGTAAATTTTGCCTTGCTAAAATCTGCGTAAAATTCTACGGAAGAAAAGCCAGCCGTTTTTGCATAAGCTTTGACTTCTTCAGGCATAATACTTGTTATTTCGTGATTTTCAAAAATATTTAGAACTCTGCCGGTACCGGTTTCAAGATTCATTGAAATTACATTTTTACCATTATCACTGCAAATTTCTGTAAAAAGTTTTGAGCGAACACTTTTTCTTTCTGCAATTTGAGAAAGCATTTTATTTTCGAATTTTTTAAAATTCAGCAGTTCAAGAACAAAAAATCCGTCTTTTGAAAGAAGTTTTTTGATGTCTGTAAAAAAATTTTGAAGTTCATCTTTTTTTAAAAACATCAGTCGGCTATTTAAAACTGAAATTATATTGTAAAATCCTGGCGTAAGAAATTTTGACACTTCTTTATGATTCATCTGGAAAAATCTGATTGACATTAACTGTGTGCGCCGATGAAGGTTTGCTGCTTCAAGTAAATATGGATCTTCTTCAATTGCGGTAACGTCGAAACCTTGTTTTGCAAGTTTTGTTTCAAAAAGTCCAGTCCCGCAAAAAATCTGTAGGAATTTGACGGGGTTTTTATAATGATTTGTGAGGGTTTTATAAAATTCTGTTTGATTTTCTGTGATTGGAAAAAGTTCGTCGTAATATTCTACAAGATTTTTAATTGCTTTCATATGAAGATTATAAATCTAAAAAGGCTGAATTTGCAAATAGTTTAAATTGATAAGAAATTTGTTTGACTAGGTCGAATTTCAAGTTTTAATCAGAAAGTTACAAAAAGATAGCTAGCCAAGCCTAGCCCCGATAGTTGAGTAAAATGCTTTCAGCATTTTACTCATCGAGTTTGTCGCAGGCATATGAGTGCTTCCCGAGTTTATAGCAACCTGCGGTTGCTAACAAGTTTCGCAAGCGAAACTTGTAGATTTTGCTCGTTAAGAAATTGATTTTTATGAGACGGAGAATTTTCTTAGTAACAGCCACAAACTCGCAGAGCAAGCTTCGCTTGTGGCTTTTTTTGTTAAGAAATAGATTTTTTATTAACAGAAAATTTTATCAGTAATAGTTGCTTGATTTCGACTCTCTCAATCGGAGCTTAAATGATTAGTTGTAACAAACTCGAATTTTGACCTTTTAACTAAAAATTTTTCATCATATCTTTTTAATCCAGCGTTTTCATATTTAGCGAAGTTTTTGTAAGGTAATTATTTATAAAAAAAGAAATTCACCTCTTATGAAGATGAATTTCACACGAATTTCACATAGTTATCAACAAGTTATACACAAACTGTGGAAAAGTTCGAGATTTTTTGCTTAAGGCTGTGGATAACTTTTGATAAAAGTGATTTTTGAACTGTTATTTTGGTGTGATTGAACTTGTAGAAAACAAATTGTTCCTTTAGAGAAGGTGGTTTTGACGAAGTCAACGAGTCGCAAGGTTTGCAGAGGGGCTGTTACTTACAAAAATTCTCTTCATATGAGATTCTGAAATAAATTCAGAATGACTTGCAATCTGCGGTTGCTTAATGATTTTTTTTACTTGTAGAAAAGCCTAGCCCCGATTGTAGCGGCGCGAAGCGTTCAAAACCGTAGGTTTTGAATGAAACCGCAGAAAGCGGGATTCCTAAAAAAATTTCGGTACGTGGAACGTGCCGTGCTTGAGGAAAAAAAATTTGCTCCAGAAAAAACAAATAATAATTCCCAATTTTTTTATTAGAAATTGCAACTTTTTTTGCTCGTTGTGATACTATGATTTTTATGAGCGGTAAAATTTTAATTGCAGGAATTGCTTTTTTACTTGTTGGACTGATTTTTTTTGTGGCAGCAGTTTCTTTAAAATACGGAAAATCTTTTAAGGAAATCTCGATTGCAAAGCCTTCGTCCGTGATTTTTTATATTATTGGTGCGGTAACTTTTGTTTTAGGAATTCTGATTTTGGTTTTCAAGAAGGAATTTTCTAAGTCTGCATTTGAATTGCTCATTTTTGGATATTTGATTTTTATTGCATTTGCATTTTGTTTGTTTACATTTTTGTTGAAAAAAGGAAATTCTGATGAGTCAAAACATTCATAAAGTTAAGGCGAGTACTCTTTATAAGCGGGAACACAAAGCAGATTACGGTAAGGAAAAAATTGAGATTCTTTACGAAGACAAAGATATTGTTGTAATTGAAAAATCTTCGGGTTTGCTTTCGGTTCCGTATCCTGGTAGTAAGGTTCGCACGGCGCTTTCGATTCTTGAAAAAATTATGAGGGCGAAGGGGACTTTTTCTCAAAATCACAGACCTTTTGTTGTTCACCGGCTTGACCGCGATACTAGCGGCGTTATGATGTTTGCGCTGAATGAGCAGGTTCAGAAAAAAATTATGGACAACTGGCACACAATGGTTACTGAAAGATTGTATCATGCTGTGGCAGAAAATCCGCGAGATAAAAATAAAATTCTTTCTGATGATGAAGGAACTATAAATCTTCCGTTGGCGCAAAATGCTTATCACGTTGGATACGTAAAAAATAAATCTGATGATAATGCTAAAACTGTAAACGCTGTTACAAATTATAAAATTTTGCTTCGGGGAGCCACACATACGCTTTTTGAACTTTCGCTTGAAACTGGTAAAAAAAATCAGATTAGGGCGCATCTTTCGTCGCTGGGATATCCGCTTGCTGGAGATGAAAATTATAGGGCAAAAACTGATCCTTTTGGTCGGCTGGCACTGCATGCAAGAACTTTGGCTTTTGTGCATCCAGTTACAGGTAAAAAAATGAGATTTGAAGTTCCTGAAGATAAGTTTTGGTTTGAATACGTAAAAAATGGCGACTCTAATCCAAAAACTCCAATCTGGAATGATAAAAAAGCTGCTGAAGAAATTCAGAAAAAATCTGAAAAAATTTATTCTAATGCGGAAAAACGGATTCCTAAAAAAATTAGAAGTCACTTAGATTACATTTCGCAGGGGAAACTTTTTAGGTAAAATTTCGGGTGTTACTAAGCGTAAGGCGGATTTGCAGATTGTTTTGTTAAGAAGAGAATTTTTTTGCGAGTGGGGATTTCGTTAGTAACAGGCGGTCCGCGGGTTACTAACGAAATTTTATCTTCAACAAAAATTCTATCAGTAATATCTGTTTGCTTTCGACAGGCTCAATCGGCGCTGTATTTTAACAAAATTCTCTGTTCAACAAAAAATTCTATCAGTAACCAGCCGCCCCGTGTGTTACCAACGAAATTTATTCTCCGGAAAGGGCTATAACAGGATCTAGTTTTGCGGCTCTTGATGCGGGACTTAGTCCGAAGAAAATTCCTACGAAAACTGAAAAAACAAAAGCAATTATGCAGGATTCCCAGCTGATTACATAAGCTTGCGACTGAACAAATTCTACAGAAAGGCTTATGAAAATTCCAATCACAATTCCGATTGCTCCGCCTAGTAAAGTAAGGCTTGCTGATTCAACTAGAAACTGTTGTTTGATTTTTGCCGGACTTGCTCCGAGTGCTTTTCTAATGCCAATTTCCTGCTTGCGTTCAGTAACGGTTACAATCATTATGTTCATAATTCCAATTCCGCCTACGAGAAGAGAAATTGCCGCAATTGCCGAAAGCATTATGCTCAAGGTTCCGGTGATTGAACTCATCTGCGAAATCATTGTTTGCATTGAAGTTACGCTGACTGAACCTTCTGTGCCAGATTTTTCCTCGCAGTAAGATTCAAGTTTTTCTGCAAGTTCTGAAGCTTTTTGTTTTGATGTGGATTGAACCATAATTTGCGATGCGGAAGGATTTGGAGTGATTTTTTTTGCATAAAATCCGCGTGGAATGTAACAGCCGCTTGTGGAATTTTCCATTCCGGAACTTTGCTCTTTTAAAACTCCGGCAACTTCAAAATTAAATGGTACGCTGCTAGTTACCAAAAGAATTTGCTTTCCTACAGCGTCGCCGTTTGGAAACAAAGAAGATGCAATATCACTTCCTAAAATGATTTTTTGAAGACCCATCGCTTCGTCAGTAACAGAAAAATAATTTCCCTGCTCAAGTTCAAGTCCGTAAGATTCAAGATAATTTGTTTCGATTGCTGTGCAAGAAGCAGTTACGCTTGTGTTGTCAAAACTTATAGTTGCGCTGATGGAATTTTTGTACCAGATTTTTTTTATATCTTCCATTTGACCAAACATTTCTTCGCGAAAATCCTCGTCAAATTTTAGAGTTACAGCATCGCGGTTTCGGCGCATAAAACCTGTGCTTATACTGACCATATCGAGTCCTGAAGAGCCGAAAGTATCCTGAATTTTTTTTGTTGAACTTTCACCCATACTCATAATCACAATTACAGAAGCAACTCCGATTATAATTCCCAAAAGAGAAAGAAAGGTACGCACTTTGTTGCGCTTAAAATTAGAAATTGCATTTAAAAAATCTTCAAGCATTTGTACTTCCTAAAATGACTGCGGTTCCTGCTCTTCGTCCGATTGAATCAGCCCATCGAGAATTTTTATGCATCGTTTTGAACTTGCACCAACTCGCGGATCGTGAGTTACGATTACAACTGTAGTTCCGGTGGAATTTATTTCCCAAAAAAGTTTCATCACTGATTTTCCGGTTTCGCTGTCTAAAGCACCAGTTGGTTCGTCTGCAAGAATGATTTTTGGTTTTGTAACCGTCGCCCTCGCTATTGCAACACGCTGTTTTTGTCCGCCAGAAAGTTCATACGGATGATGAAAAATTCGGTCAGTAAGTCCTACTTTTTCAAGTGCGTCTTTTGCCATTTTTACGCGCTCGCTGCGGTCAATTCCGGCATAGCGCAAAGGAAGCATTACGTTTTCTAAGACCGTCATTGAGGGCAAAAGAAAATACTGCTGAAAAACAAAGCCTACGGTTTTATTGCGCAGAACTGCCAAATCTTTTTCGCTCATTTGTGCAGTTTGTTTACCATTGATTTTTACAATTCCTTCACTTGGACGATCAAGACAGCCAATCATATTCATACAAGTGGATTTTCCTGAACCTGAAGGTCCCATAATCGTTACAAATTCACTTTGATTTATGTTAAAAGAAACGTCCCGCAGCGCATAAACCTTTGTTTCGCCCATCTGATAAATTTTTTTTACATGCTCAAGCGAGATTACAGAATTTTCACTATCCATTTGGGCCTCCTGGTGGTGGACCGCCTGCTCCGCCTCCTGGACCGCCGCCGCCATTTCTTCCAGGTCCGCCACGATTGAATCCTGAAGATTTAGGCGCAGTTTGTTGAACTAGAATATCGCCTTCGCTCACATTGCCTTCGAGAATTTTTACATAGTCGCCACTGTAAGGAACAACCTTTACACTTATTTTTTCGCCAGTTTTTGCTTTTTCAACAAAGGCCTGCCCGTTTTCTCTGCCAACTGCATATCTTTCTACAAGAGTAAAGGTTTCGTCTGGGCTTATTTTTATACTTCCAGAAAATGAAAAGTTTGGAAGAACAGTTTTAGGATACTCGTCAATTCTAACGCGCACATTTACTACAGTTGCGCCGCGTGATGTAACTTCGCCAATTGCCGGCCAACTTACAACATAACCTTCTACTTTGCCATCGTATGCTGGAAAGGTAAATTCAACTTTTTGTCCTTCAGCAAGTTTGGCAACGTCAGTTTCAGCAACTTCAACATCAGCAATTAAATACGAAATATCAACTAGTTTTCCAACAGAATCTTTTGCCTCAAGCGAATCTCCTACCGAAACATCGAGATCTGCAATAATTCCGTCAAATGTGGCAGTAACTTTGCGCTCGGCAATTTTTTGAAGTAAAGAAAGCCGCTCCGTTTCCATAAGAGCAAGTTCTTTTTTTGAACCGCTGATTTTTGTGGTTTCCATATCGTAGTCGTGTTTTGCAAGATTGTACTGCTGAGTTGTGTCGTCAAGTTGAATTATAACGTCGCCTTTTTTTACCGTATCGCCTTTTTGCACGTAAACCGCCATAACCGTTCCGTCAGAAAGTGCTTGAAGCGTTTGTTCCTGAGCCGCGCTTACAACTCCCGCAATGCTGATTGTGTTACTGTAAATTTCTTGCTTTACAGTGTAAGTTGTTTCCGAAGAATTTTCTTTTGCCGAAATTATTTTTCTAATTCCAAGAAGCAGCGCAAAAATAAAAATGAGTGCAATTAAAATAATAAAAATTATTTTCGATTTTTTTGACTTAAAGATTTTTTTCATTTTATAAGTTCCTCGTCTCTGTTAAAAAGCTGCATTGTATTGTTGTTGTAAATTATTAATTCTATGTCGTTTATTATGCACTGAATTCTGTAATTTTCCTTGCTGGCTTTTGCACTTTTATATTCACTTTCTGAAATAAGACCGCGTTCATAGTAAACCGCCATATCTTTTTCAAGCTGATTGTAAAGTTCGTAAGTTTCAAGATTTTTGCTTTTGTTAAACTGAATTTCATTTAATTCCGAGCGTTGACTTATTACTGTGGTTTCGTAAACATTTTCTGCATCTTTAATAGAAATTTCTTCCTGTTTAGATTCAAGTTCTTTTTGTTTTTTTGAAATCGATGAAAGAGCAAATTCCTGTGGATTAATAGAAATTCCAAATTCATAAACCGGATTAAAATCATTTATGGGAAGTGAAACTCCAAAATTTGCAGTAAGTCCAGTTTCGTTCCAGGTGAGCGAAGTGCCGGCATCAATTGTATCTGCATAAGAATCTGAACGAATTTCATTTTCAAAAGTGTAGCCGGCATTTGCTTTTACAGAAATTGCTTTGTCAGATTCGCGTATTTTCTGATTGATAGAATGTTCCCAAACCGCCTGTTCAATTTGAGTAAAATTTTCTTTTGCAAACGATTCAACATTCAGCACTTGAATTTGCGGAATTTCCTGCGGCAAAAAATCCAGCGCATTTTCATTTTCAAAATCAATTCCGCATTTTGAAGCAAAAATTTTAACCTGACTCAAAAGATTGTGTTCGTATTGTTCAACCGTGTGCTGGTCAGAAAGCACTTTCATTTGTGCAAGCCGATATTTTGAAGAACTTGAACTGTAGCCCTGAGTTTTTATTTGTTCAAAATCCAAAGCGTCTTCATATAAATCATTTTGCGAAGATTCTACCGAAGCCGCAATTTCGTAAAGATTTTTAAGTTCTTCATAAAATTCCGTCTCTGCAGAAACAAATCCGTTTTGAAGACTCCGCTGCATTTCAAGAAGTTCCCGCTCAGCCTTATCTAAAGTGATTTTTCTGTTTGTCATAGAATTTGAATAAAGGTCAGCAGATAAAGAAAGTGCCGTATTTGAAATATTAGTCTGATTTTCAAGTTCAAAATCCGAAGAAACGCTAAAAGTTAAATTACTTGCCTGTGGAAGCGTAAAACTTGCCGACGGACTGAAAGAAATTTGCGGCGACTGGTCAAACTGAATTTTAACAGTTCCCGAAGAAAATTTTATGTTAAATCCGTTTTCAATTTGTGTGTAATTTTTTTGCAGAATTTGATTTTCAACCTGCGACGAAAGTTTTGAAAGCGATAAATTGTTCTTTAAGTAAGATTGCAGCAGATTTTCCACACTTTCAGCACAAAAGGCATTTTGAAGCGCAAAAAAGGCAGCTGCAAAAACAAAAATTTTTTTTGATGGTTTTTTCATACGCATATTTTACGTTAAAAACAAGAATAAATTCATAAGGAAACAAAATTTTTTTAATTTTTTTTATATGGAGCAAATTTTTCGAAGTAACGGCCCTTCCACCGCTCCGTTAATCACTCCGGTTGCCGCAAGCGGCAACTTGCTTCGCAACGGTTCCACGGCCGGCTAGAGTGGCGGTTTTGGCAAGTCGCGCGCGCTGGTTACCAGTGGATTCGTCATCCCGAACTTGATTCAGAATCTATTAGGTTGAATTTCGAGTTTAAATTTTGATAAGAGTGCTTAGCCCCGATTGTAGCGGCGCGTAGCGTTCAAAACCGTAGGTTTTGAATAAAACCGCGGAAAGCGGGTTTTCTAAAAAAATTTTCAGCCGGAACGCAAAAAAAATTTCTTAAAATGTAAAAAATTCGCTCCAAGTAAGTAAAACTTGTAACAAAGTCGAATTTTGTCATAATAAATTGTGCTTTTTGAATCATTTTCATTGTGATATCATAATTTATCTTTAAAAATTTTGATTTTTTATGGGAGAAAATTATGAAATCGATTTGGAGCAAAAATCCGGCAGAAAAATGGGAAGATGCTTTTCCAATAGGAAACGGACGGCTTGGAGCAAAAATTTTTGGAAACACCGGGCACGAATCAATTTTGCTGAACGAAGAATCAGTTTGGTCTGGGGCGTACACAAATCGTAACAATAAAAATTCTTCCGCAGAATTAAAAAATATTCGGAATTTAATGGAACTTTCGCGTTTTGAAGAAGCGCAGGAACTGGTTTACGAAAGTTTTACGGCTTTACCAGAAAATCAAAAATTGTACGAAAGCGCAGGTTCAATAGAAATTGATTTTTACGATTCGGAACACTATGCGCTTGAAGGACCTTTTTCTTCAAGAAAAAATTCTTTTGATACAATTTCAAATTACAGACGCGAACTTGATTTAGAAACTGCGGTTTGCAAAACTGTTTTTACAACAGAAATTTCTTGTGGCAGCGAAAGTGAATTTTCAAGTTCAGGTTCGAGCAGCGTAACTTATACCCGCGAAACTTTTGTGAGCGAAGCGGCTGATGTTTTGGTTTTTAGAGTTTCGTCGAGCATTCCAAAGTCAATTTATTTTAGGGCAAAACTTGACGCAAAAAATGCCTTTGAAAAATATTCGCTTGCTGACGATACTTTGGTTCTTAATTGCATAGACGGAATTCCGTACAGTATGATGATGAGCGCTGTTAATTACGGCGGAAAAACTCTTATTCGCGGCGATAATCTTATAATTGAAAAAGCAGACGAAGTTATTCTTTTTGTGGATATTGAATCGGCATTCAGAAAAAATCACTATAGAAAACGTGGCGGAAATGTTTTTAAGCGCAGAATTTCTCTTGCAAAGTGGAGTGCAGATTTGGCCTTGAAAAAAATTTGTTTTGCTTCGTCAGATGAATATTTGCATTTAAAAAATGAACATATCGATTCTTTTGCGCAAATTGAAAACAAGCAGACTTTTTCTTTAAACACAGATGACGGCGATGTTTGCATAGAAGAGCTTTTTGCTGACAAAAAAAATGAAAATAAACTTGCAGAACTTTACTGGAATTATTCAAGATACGCTTTTATTTCGAGCAGCGAAAATCCAGGAACATTGCCAGCTTTAAAAAAAGGACTTTGGTACACAGGAAACGAAAATCCGGAAGAAAGAAAATTTGATTTAAATCCTGCACAGCAAATTTGTTTCCCAGGTTCGCTTTTGGGCTATGAAGAACTTGATGAAAAATTTTTAAAGTTTGTAAAAGAAAATTTTTCGAAGGGAAGAAAAACTGCAGAATCAATGTACGGAACTATTGGCTATGCCTGCCACACAAAAACTGATATTTGGGGCGATTCGGCGCCGGACGGAAGTGATTTGCGGTCTTCTTACAATGTTACAGGTGGCGCGTTCATAGGAAAATATATTGGTGAATATTTTGAGCACTGTCAGAATAAAAAAATCCTTAAAAAATACAAAAATATTATAAAGGCGATTTGTGAATTTTATTCAAATTATATGGTTCTTGTGGATGACAAAAATCATCTGGTGTTAAGTCCTTCGTTTAGTAGAGGAATTAAAAATGATGACGGAAGCCAGCGTTTTATTTGTGCGGAATCTTTGCAGAATAACAAGTCAGTAAAAGATTTGTTTGAGCATTTTCTTGATTTGCTGAATGTGCAGAAAGTTCCAGAAAGCGACAGTCTTGTGCTTGGCTGCAAAAGAATTCTTGAAAAAATTAAGACAGAAAAATGTGCTGACGAAAATATTCTTTTCGAAACAGAATATGAATATGAAAAACCACAAAATTTAAATATTGAAAATATAAATGATTTTGCAGAAATGACAAAACTTGTGGTTTTGAGCAGAATTGAAGAAGAGCGAGTTGCAATTTATTTGCTTCCATCACTGCCAGAAAATTGGAAAGAAGGAAGTTTGACGGGAATAAATTTAAAGGGAAATATTCTTATAAATCTTTCCTGGTCTGAAGGAAAAATTAAGAGTGCAAATGTTTATACTCGTTCCGGAAAAAAATTTGTGGAAGAAATTACAGTCTGCTACAAAGAAAAAAGATATAACGCCCGCTTAGTTGACGGTGCTTTAGACTTGATGAACGTTCTGCCAACTACGGTTTGAGTTTGTTAAGAAAATATAGCGCCGATTGAGAGTGTTACTGATGGAATTTTTGCTTAACTGGAGAATTTCTGGTTAAAAGAAAATCCACTGGTAACCGCGTGCGCTGTACTTGAAGTGGAATTTTTTTTAACAGGTCAAAATTCGAGTTTTTGCAATTTTTATTTACTTGGAGCGAATTTT
>CAZXCR010000028.1:0-9079 GCA_964639315.1 uncultured Treponema sp.
TCAATCGGCGCTTAAATGATTAATTGCAAAAAACTCGAATTTTGACCTAATAAAAAAAGTCCGCGAGTTTTCGTAAGAAAACTCGTGAAGCAACCGTAAGGTTGCGACAAACCGCGGTTGGCCGGTTTTCTAATAAAATTTGCAGCCGAGCGCACAGTGTGCGCGAGAAGAAAAATTTATTTTGAAGGAAAAAAATTCGCTCCAAGTAAATAAAACTTGCAACAAACTCGAATTTCGACACAATACTAAATTTTTTAAAAAATATTAACTAAACTACTTGACTTTATTTTTTTTTTTTTGATTAGACTTTTTAAATACTTGAAAAAAAGGTTATGTTAAAAAGTGTCTGTTAAATTTTTCTTATTTTCTTATCTTGCTTTAATTTCTATTGAAGATATTAAGAGTCTTAAAATAAAAAATACTGCTCTTTTTGGAATGTTTGTAACTTGCTTCTGTTTTTCTATTTCATCTGTTTCAGAATCAATTTTATGTTGCCTGTTAAATTCAATTTTATTTTTCTGCATTTTTTATCTTATTTCAAAAATTACTAAGGGGCTTGGTTCTGGAGACGTAAAACTTGTAGGTGTTATTGCTTACTTTACAGAATTTTTTAAGATGATTTTCTGTCTGCTCTTTGCTTCAATAGCTGGAATTTTATTTATATTTTTAAGGTCTTTTAAAAATACAGCAAATATAAAAATTCCTTTTGCTCCATTTATTACAGCCGGCTTACTTGTCAGTGAATTTACTTTCAGGCTGGCTGTATGAAAGTAAAAAACTATCTGATTTTTCTGTTTATTTTTGTTCTCATTTCAGAATTTCTTTTTGCCCAAGAAAATGACTCTTCCATATATATGGATTTTAGAAATCAGAAAATAAGTGACATTATTTATTCACTTTCAGATTTGTGCGGCGAATCAGTTTATATTGACGAAACTGTTATTGGAAATGCAACTTTTCATTTTGAAGATGTAAGTTTTGAAAGTGCATTAAACCGCTTTGCGTCATACTGTCAGTTATACATCGAAAAAGATGATGGAATTTATAAAATATCCAAAGTAAAACTGACTGTTTTTCCGGAAGGTAAAGTAAGTGTAAATACAGAAAATGTAAATATTCAGCCATTTTTGAATATGCTTTCAAGGATGACTAATACGACAATAATGTTTGATTCTTTGCCTGACACAAGAGTAACGGTCAGAGTTCAGGAAGTATTGCTTGAAGATATTTTAAATTTGGTAATAGTAAAGCTGCCTGGATTTAGTCTTGAACGTATTTCCAGCGGATTTTATCTTACAAAAAATAATGCCTCTTCATCCCGTAAAAATGTTGATGTTTTTACTGTTTCAAATGTGGAAGATAAATTTTTTCTTTCAATTCAAAAAGCTTCATTTACAAATTTTTTGGAAAGTCTTTTTAAAAAAGCAAACAGAGAATATTCGCTGCTTGTAAAAACTAATGTTCAGCTTGAAGGTCTGAATTATTCAGATAAGACATTTGATGAAGTACTGAAACTTGTTCTTGAACAGGCGAACTGTGATTTTACGGTTTTAGACGGAATATATTATATTTTTGAAATTCAGAGAAAAGATGTCCTTAAGAATTTAAAACAGACCAAAATCATAAAACTTAAAAACATAAGTGTTGAAAATCTGGTACTGCTTTTGCCTTCTGAATTGAATTCTGCTTCATTCATAAAAACTGATAAAACTAAGAATGCTGTAATTTTGAATGGTTCAGAAAATGAATTAAAAGCCATAGAAGATTTTATTTTAAAAATCGATGCAGAAGATTCTGATTTTTTTTATAAGAAATTTGAAGTTCAAAATATTACTGTAAAGGATGCATTAAGTCTTTTGCCAAAAAATCTTTTGCGAACAGATGCAGTTGAAGTGCCGTCAGGGAATGCTTTTATTGCTCTTGTAAACAAAGAAAATGCAGAAGAAATTGAAAAATTTTTACAGGAACTTGATGTAAACAATAATGTTTATGAAGTCAGACTAAAGTATATAAAAAGTGAAGAACTTATAAAAAATTTGCCGCCGTCCGTAAGTAAAGATTCTGTTACTGAATCATCAGATTCAAGCTTGATTTTTTACAAGGGAAATGAAAATCAATATTTGGCTTTTTGTAATGAACTTGAAAAAATCGACAGACCAAAACAGCAGATTCGTTATGAATTGCTTGTTCTCCAGAGGGAAAAAACTTCAGGGCTGAATTTAAGTTCAGATTTTTCTGTTGGAAGTACCGAAAATGCTTCTGGGTACAGCTGGAGCGGAACTCTTTCAAATGTTTTTAATATTAACTTTGACATAATTTCTCAGTTTGGAGTGCAGTTTGCAGGAAGTTTAAATGCTGAATTAAGTGCAGGAAAATCGCATGTACTTGCTGACACTACATTAAATGGAATCAGCGGGGAAGATATAAGTTTTTCAAATACAAATACTTACAGATATAGAGACAAAATTGTTGATGCTGACGGTGATATTTACACAAGCGTAACAAGAGAAATTTCAAGCGGTCTTGTTTTAGATATAAACGGCTGGGTGAGCGGCGAAGATATGATTACCGTAAAAGTTGAAGCTCAGGTTTCAAAGCAAGGAAGTTCTGATTCCACTTCTGACACTACAAATCCGCCGAACACTACA
The DNA here is from genome assembly GCA_964639315.1 of uncultured Treponema sp. Taxonomy (GTDB): domain Bacteria; phylum Spirochaetota; class Spirochaetia; order Treponematales; family Treponemataceae; genus Treponema_D. The sequence goes on from CAZXCR010000028.1 coordinate 2,649, forward strand.
GAAAAAAAAGTAAGTACAAATGTAAGGACAAAGAGCGGCGAACCGGTAATTATTGGCGGCTTATTCCAAACTGAAACTGATGTTACAGAAAAACGGGTTCCTTTTCTTGGGGCAATTCCTGTTTTAGGAAATCTTTTTAAAACAAAAGTAGAAAGTTCAGCTGATACAGAATTTGTAATTTATCTGGTTCCTTTTGTTGAAAAAAATGAGACCACTATCCTTTCTGAAAAAGAAAATATTTTGCGATTGAGGAAAAAATATGAAGGCAGATAAAACTGAATTTCGTATAACTGATTTTTCTTCATTTGCAGAAGTTGACAATCAGTATTCTGTTGATTTTATAAAAGCTCAGAAATGCGTTGTAGTTTCCTGTGATGAAGAAAAAATTGTAATAGCGCAAAGTGAAAAAAGCAGTTTTTCAGAAGATTTTTTTAAGAAACTTCATAGTCCTAAAAAGATTGAAATAATGAAAGTCCGGGACAGTGACTTTGCTGAATTTACCGGAAGTTTTGTTGAAAAATCAGCAGGCGGCACAATAAATCAGCTTACAGAAAAAACTGATTTCAGCCTTGAAGAGATAAGCTGCGACGCTCCGGCTGTAAACATAATAAATGCGGTCTGCCTTGAAGCAATAAGAAAAAATTCCAGCGACATTCACATTCAGAATACTCAAAAAGAAATTATCGTTCGGCTAAGAATTGATGGAGTTCTGCAGAAAGTAAAAAGTTTTTCGCCTTCTGTAAGTTCTTCGCTTGTAAACAGAATTAAAATTATGTCCGGATTAAATGTTATGGAAAACAGACTTTGTCAGGACGGCAGAATGACTGTTACATCAGATGGAAAAAATTATGATTTCAGGGTTTCGGTCATACCGTGCGTAAAAGGTCAGAGCATTGTTTTAAGACTTTTTAATCTGAAAAATAAAAATCTTAATCTTGAAGAACTGGGGTTCAGTAAAGAAAATTATTTAAAACTCAAAAATTCCATAAATTATTCCGGCGGTATGATACTTGCTACAGGACCAACCGGCAGCGGAAAGACAACTACCCTTCATGCGCTTTTAAATGAAATGGACAGGCAGCATTTAAAAATTGTAACCATCGAAGATCCTGTTGAAGAAGAAATTGAAGGCGTTGATCAGATTCAGGTAAATGAAGAAATAGGACTTTCTTTTGAAAACATTTTGCGGCGCATTTTAAGGCAGGATCCAGATGTAATTATGGTTGGCGAAATCCGTGATAAAGAAACTGCGGAACTTGCCGTGAGGTCTGCTTTAACAGGACATTTAATTCTTTCTACAATTCATACGAATGACAGCATTTGTGCGGTTACCAGACTAAAAAATCTTGGAATTGAAAATTATCTTATTGCAGATATTTTAAGGTTGAGTTTGGCACAGCGGCTTGTAAGAAAAATTTGTTCAGAATGTAAGGGAAGTGGCTGCAGAAATTGTAATAACACAGGTTATAAGGGTCGTACTGCAGTAAGTGAACTGTTTGAAGCGGATGAAAATGTCAGGTCATTTATTGAAGAAGGAAAAAGTGAATCTGATTTAAGAAAGTATTTAAAGACAAAAGGTTTTAAAACTTTATATGAAGATGCACAAAACAAAGTAAAACTTAAACTCACAACAAAAGAAGAAATTTTAAGAGAGGGGCTTTATGAAAATTAATACTCTTCTGTTTACAAAAATTATGACTTCTTTATTAAAATCCGGTCTTGTTTTACAGGATGCACTGAATATTTCCAGGGATATTTTTAAGTCCAAAAATGATAGAAAATTTGCTCAAAAAATACTTAATGGAGTAGAAAACGGAAACTCTCTTTCAAAGGAAATTTCTGTCTTTGAAAATCAGTTTGGAAGTCTTTACATATCGCTTTTAAAAATCGGGGAAGAAAGCGGGAAACTTTGTGATGTCTTTGAAAAACTTGGATCTTATCTTGAAGAAAAAAAAGAACGCAAAGAAAAACTTGTGCAGAGCATGATGTATCCGCTTGTGGTTCTTATAACTGCCCTTCTTGTGGCAGTAGTCTGTATATTTTTTGTTTTTCCTAAACTTGAAGGTATCTTTGAAGCCTTTGGAGAAGGTGGAGATGCTCTTGAAGCAAAAATAGGTGCTTTGAAAACAGGAGTAATAATTACAGGGATTATTTTAATAAGTTTGATTTTTCTTTTTGTAATGACGGGAATAATCTGCAAAAAAAATAAAACTGCAAAATTTACGGCTGATAAGATTTTAATAAAAACTCCATTTTTAGGAAAAGAAATAATTTTTAATCAGACAAAAGATTTTAGTTTTTCAATGAAAATTCTGACGTCTACATTTTATCCCTTTAATGAAAGTTTGAAACTTTCTGCCTCCGTAGTTTCCAATCAGTTTTATAAAAATGCAGTGCTTGGTGCATACGAAAAAATAATGAAAGGTAATGACATTGCAGAAAGTTTTGAAGATGAAAAAATTTTTCCTTCATATTTTACAAGCTGGATAAGGCTTTCACAGCAAAACGGAAATCTTAACGGAGCATTCAATGAAATTTATGAATATTTCAGAACTGAAAGTGAAAATTCTTCAAAGCGTTTTGGAAATGCCATTGAGCCGCTTTTTATTTTGATTACGGGTCTGATAGTAATTTTTATTATATCTCAATTTGTTCTTCCGGTATTCAGACTGATGGGAACGCTATAAGGAAAAGAAAAATGAAAAATGTAAAAAAACAGAATTTCTGTTCTAGTGAAGACGGCTGGACGTTTATGGAAACTCTGATTGTGATAGCCATAATTTTAATACTTACGGCAACTGTAGGTTTTATGGCTGCTGGAAATCTTGAAAAGGCACGAGTTGCTGCTGCTAAAACACAGATAGAAAGTTTATGTACGGCACTTGAAGCCTATTACATTGACTGCGGAAATTATCCCACAACTGAACAGGGACTTTCAGCTCTCAGAAAAAAGCCTGAAACTTCCCCCTCAAGTGATAACTGGGATGGACCTTATTTGTATAAAAATGTTCCGCAAGATCCCTGGGGCTATGAATATGAATACCTTGTTCCCTGCCCGGACGGAACAGCATACGGAATCAGAAGTTTTGGTGCAGATGGAAAAGAAGGCGGGGAGGGGAAAAATAAAGACATTTCAAGCTGGGAGTAAAGAATGCTGAGGGAACTTGTAACAGGAATTGCATTTTTGTTTGCTTTGAGCGGACTTATTGCAGCAATGGGAATAACAGAAAAATCTGTGGCAAAGGCAGAAAGTCAGGTAACTGAAATAATCAGGGAAGCAAATGAGAATCAGTGAAGTTTTAATTTCAATTCTTATTTTTTGTCTTACAAGTATTTGTTTTTTGCAAGTTCTCCCATTTTTTAGCAAAGGAGAAGAAAAAACAAAAACTGGAATAAAGGACAGTATTCTGATTCTTGAAAATGATGAAAAAATCAGGAATGAAATCAGGAAAATAGAAATTCCTTACTGGAAAAACACAGACAACGTTTACCAGTCATATATTTTGGGTATTAAAAATAATTTGACTTTGGAAGGTGCAGAAATTCTTAGCGTTGAAGCATTAAAAAATAAGGGTAGGGTAGAGGGACTAAAAGTCCTGTGGATTTATAAAAATAAAAAAATAGAAACAGAAGAAAGATTTTCTTCAAGGACAGTTTTTTGATTTTAAGAGATGAAGGCGGATTTTCAAGTCCACTTGCAATGACAGTTATATTTTCTCTTTGTGTACTCTGCGGCAGTCTTGGAATGTACGTTTATTCCTGTCAGAAGAAAATTAATTCATTTAAAATCAAAAACGAAGTCTTAAGAAAAGCAGAAATTCTTCTAGCTGATTTTGAGGAGGATTTACAGAAACTTTCAGAAGAAGATTGTGACTGTCAGTTTTCCCCTGTGCTTTCAGAATTGAAAAATAAATATTCAAAATACTCTGTTCAAATGACTGATGTTTCGACTGGTATTAACGAAAGATTTTTATCAAAAAATATCCTTGGAAATAAAAATATAAAGCAGCTTCTTGAAAATGATGAAGAAAAAATAAAAACAGAATACGGCTGGATAAACAAAAAATATGCAGACGAAACTTTGATTCAGGAAATTTATCAGGATTTTAAGGGAAAGCAGATATTTTTGCTATTCAATGAAATTCCATTTTTCAATCTTTACAATATGGATGAAAGTTTTATAAAGGCAATCCTCAATTTTTGCAATGTAAAGAATGTTGAAGAAAAAAGCACAAAAATTTATGAAGCAGAATTTACGGGTGAATTAACAAAAGAAGATTTATGTAAAATTTTAGAAATAGATAAAAATCATAAAATTTTTGATTTTATTGGCACAAAGACTGTTTTCTGGAATGTAAAACTTGAAACTGAAAAAGCCTGTGTAAATGCAGTTTTTGCAGCCCTTCCTTCAGAAAATGATTTAAGAAAAATTGAAAAATATGAACTCATAAAAAGAACAATCAAATATAAGGGAGGCTCACTGTGAAAAACGAAAATAATGATTCCCTTATAAACTTTAATTTAAATCTCAGTTCTAAAACAAAATCCGCAATGGTAAAAGAAGCTCTGGAAAAAGCAAAGGGCATTTATCCGTATCAGATTGAAGAAAAGAACATAACAATAGAAGAAACCGAAAAAAAAGGAATTTATTCTGTCAGCATAAACAAAGACGGATTTGAAAAGCAAAAAATAAATTATGCAAAAATTATTCTGTTTGCAGTTTTTACACTTTGTTTAATTGTTGTAGCAGGAATTTTTATCCGGAAAATGATTTCTAATAAAAATGCAGAAGAAATAAAACAGGCTCAGGTTGAAAAAAACAATGAAGAAAAAATAAGGCTTCAGAAAGAAAAAGAAACTCAACTTAAAGACCTTATTTCAGAATATAAACTGATTGAAGAAAATAAATATGAAAACATTTATGAAAGAATTGAACTTATATATTCGCTTTTAGCTTCATCTGTCACCATAGAAAATTTGAACATTGATAAAGACAGTTTTTACATTGATTTTTCATCAAAAAACAGCACAAAGGTTTTAAGTAATTTTGAATCTTCGGCTGCCCTTAGCAAAATAAAAATGAACAGAACCACAGTTGCGCAAAAGGACATTACAAGCATAAGTGGAAATTTTGTAAAGCATTTTCAAACAGCTGGTAGTAATTTATCTCTGGACGAAAAAATTGATTTTTATAAAAACACAATTAATCAGGAAAAGTCACGTAAGGAAAAACTTTTAAATACTCAACTGTCTGCCTATATCAGTACAATCCGGGCGGAGCTTCATAAAAATAATTGTAGCGAACAGTATGTTCAGATAAAGGGTGAAAAAGAAAATCTTGAGGCTGAATTTTTAGTTTATTCTTCAGCAGAAAATATTTTGAATTTTCTAAAGGAAATTCAAGGCGGAACAGAAAATCTTTTTGATATAAAAAGCTTTCATCTTAAAAATAGCGAAAATCAGCAGCATCTTCAAAGTTTAATCACATTTAAAACCGGTATTTCATTAAAAGAAAATGAATCTTTAAGTGATTTTGAAGAAATAAAAAAATACAGTGCCAGGGAAATAAGCACCGCTTTATATAAGGCTCCGGCTGTAAAATCTAAGGTAAAATTTTCTGCAAGTCCTGAAAAAAAATCTTCGCAGGTAAAAAATCCTCAGAATTTAAAAAAGCTGAATTACATTGGACTCACAAAACTGAACGGCAAAAATTTTGTAATGGCGAAAGATGAAGAAATGAACGTCATATATAAACTCTTGCTTTGCGAAACAGAAGCGGAAGGTGATTTTTGTATGTCTTTGGGTAACGGAAATTATAAAGCAAAAATCAGAAATGAATGGTTTGAGGTAAAAAAATGAAAACTAAGTTTTTGAAAAGTTTACTTATTTTTTATTTGCTGATTTTAAGTTTTACTCTGACGGCCTGCAAAAGTCTTCCCAAAAATGAAGATAACAGTATTTATGTGATGATTTATGACTATGAAAATCATGGGCTTAAAGACGTAAAAATAAGTGAGGGAGAAGAAATTCTAGCATTCAGCGACATTTACGGGCGGGCAATAATTTTTTTGGAAGAAAAAGAAAATGCAGTTATTGAATTTAAAAAAACAGGATATGAAAAAATTTCTGTAAATGCCAGCACGGAAAGACAAAGAGTGCTTTACATAAAAATGGGTTCAGCTTCTTACTTTGCAGAATTGACCGAGCAGAAATTTGATGAAGGCAAATATGAAGAGGCAATGGAAAATATAGATAAGGCATTAAAAATAGAACAAAGAAGCGATTATGAATATTTAAAAAACTTAATAGGAGAAAAACTGAATGAAAAAAATTGAATTAGGAATGATTTATGGCCTGATTTTAGTGATTATTTGTTTTCAGGTAATGCTTTTTGTACAGAACAAAAAAATAATCGGGTTTTGCAGAAGTTT
>CAZXCR010000028.1:9179-10748 GCA_964639315.1 uncultured Treponema sp.
AATAATTGAACTTGAAAACTGTCTGAAAGATAACTCAGAAAAATTTCAGGAATTAAAAGAACAGAATTATGCTTTTGAAAAAAAGTTAAATGAATTGAATGAAAATTACAAATCAATTCTTGAAGAATTAAAAAATCAGTCGCTTGACGTTACGGCAAAAGATTCAGCTATAGAACGGATGAAAACTGACGCAGCAAAATATTATTCAGAAAAAAAATATTCTGAGTGCACAAAACTTTGCCGGGACGTTCTTTCTTACGAAAATGATAATTTAAAAATCCGTCTCTTGAAATTTAAAAGTCTTTACTATGCAAATCCTGCGGACAGTTCAAGATTTGATGAATTGCTTAAGGATTTTAGTATTCTCGAAAAAAATAACGTTTCTGACAGTGAATGTCTTCACATTGCAGAAATTATAAAAAGTGAAAAAGGAATCAGTGATGAATAAAAAAATTTTTGTCTTAGTTTTTACTCTGTTTTTGGTGAGTACATTTTCTTTTGCTGAAAAAATGGCTCTTAGTCCAATAATTGTATATGACAGGGATTCTTCAAAAATTGAATGTGATACAGATTTTGAAGAGATTTTTTACAAAAGTCTGGAGCAGGAATGGTTTTCAGGTTTAATAAGTTTTGTAAAACTGAATGCTTCTGATTTTGGCGACATATACACGGTTCTTGATGCAAATAAAGCTTGCAGTGCTGGAAATTTTGCTTTTATTTTGTACGGATTTATTCAGAAAAATGAAAATTCCTGGTATGGAAATTTAAAACTTTATTCAGCTTCGGCAAAAAAAATCGAAAAAGAATTTTTTGCAGGTGATGATATTTCTAACCTACAGAGATTTATAAGCGTATTAAGCCAAAATCTTATTTCAGGGATTTATGAAATAACAGGCCTTGCAGCTTCTGGTCAAAAACCTTCTGATGTAGTGCCGTTTAGAATAAATATTCCTATGGAGGCATTTTACTGGAATCCACTCGGTGAAAAATGGAATAAAGTTTATACAGGAATTGCCGGCGGAACTTTAGGAATTGATTTTATTCCTCCGCAGAAAAAATTGATTATTTCTAAGCATCTTATTTATTTTTCTCTTGGCATGGATTTTTCTTACAGCTTTGCAATTGGAAAAGAAAATTCGTATTCGCTTAATTTACATTCTGTTCAGGTTTTAACACCGGTACTTTTTCATGTTGATTTTAATGAAAATCATTCAGTTTTTATAAAAGCCGCTCCCTATTATGAAATGGAATTTCTTGATGTAGTTGAAAAATATGAAGAGGAAGAATTTCATTTTCAAAATATGGCAGGATTTGAAGCTGGTCTTGGATATGAATTTACTGCTGCAAAATTCCTTAAATTTTATGTAAAAACAGATTTTGATTTTCATTTCAGTAAAGATAATTTTTATGATGTAAGAGCAGGACTTGGGGCAAAATTTACGGTTTATAAGGGGAGAGTGTAATAAAAACTTTGCCTAGAATAGCGTCAAAGTTTTTATTCACAAGTTTGCGTCGCAAACTTAATTATCTAATGCACATTCTCATTTCATTGCGAATGTGCTTAAAAAG
>CAZXCR010000029.1:0-10723 GCA_964639315.1 uncultured Treponema sp.
GCGAAGGCCGGAACAGCGGATTCCTAAAAAAATTTACTGCCGGAACGTAAAAAAAATTTGTGGCAGGAAAAAAAATTTGCTCCAGAAAAAATTAGTCGCCTAAAATATTGCCGTGGGTTCTTGCCCATTCGCCTGCAGACATTCCGTTCATTTCGCGGAAAGATTTCATAAAGTGCTTTACGTCTTTGAAGCCGCATTTTGCTGCAACTTCGTAAACTTTGTACGTTCCCATTTCAAGAAGATGCTTTGCCTGTTCCATTCGAAACTTTTTTAAGTAATCATTGAAATTTACGCCTACCTGCTCTTTAAACTTTTCGCTGAACCAGGTGTAATTCATTGAAACGTAATTTGCAACGGTTGCCATTGTAATGTCTTCTGAATAATGACTTGAAATGTAAGAAATTGCCTTTGTTATGTAAGGATATTTTCCCTGCTGCTGCTTTAAAACTTCTGTAAGATACAGAAAATAATCGAGCATATAACGTTTCCATTCTGCAAGACTTTCGCTTTGGTCTATGTTTTCTATCATCAAGCCTTTTAAGTAAAGGTAAGAATCTGAATCGTTGAGTTTTGGATAGCGCTTAAAAAGATTGTTGATTACTTTTTCATAAATGTAGTGCAGAACTTCGCCCCGCTTTTGCTTTTGAAATTCCGAAAAATTCAAAAGTACGCTTAGATTTTTTTTAATGTCTTCTGTGGAAAGTAAATCTAGAGAGGCAATAACTTTGTCCCACTTTGTATCGATTTCTGAAAAATCTGAAATGTATGAATCGGCTGTAAATTCATAAAATCCTTTTACCTTTGCATCTTTTTCTGACTTTTCAAAGAAGGACTGCAGCATACTTGAAATTGACTGGTAACAAAGTTTTCTTAAGTCCGAAAGCGATTTTGCAGTTTCGCTAATGCCCACAACGTAAGATAAAAATTTTTTGTTCTGCTTGATTTTTTGAGCTTCATCTCGTGAAACTAAAATAGAGGCGTATTCCTTTTTTTGATCGAGTACGTAACACGGATTTAAGTCTTCAAACAAAGATTCAAACTGACTTCCTAAAATTCCGTTTACACTTACGCAGCAGTATCCGCTTTTAAAATCTTCTTCGTTAAGCTTTACTCCGTTTTTAATTGTGCCGTCGGAAATTATATTGCGCAACTTTTGTTCGTTTTCTTGCTTTTCTTCGTTTTTTGCGGAATTAAGTGCCTTGTTTACTGCGCCTATAAGTTCTTTTGTATCAACTGGCTTTAAAATGTATGCAACCGCTCCACTTGCAATTGCTGACTTTGCGTAGGTAAAATCATCAAATCCGCTTAAAACTATAATCGCTGGCTTTTCTCTTAAGTCTGAAACTTTTTTCATAAGTTCCACGCCGTCCATTCCGGGCATTCTTATGTCTGTTATAATTACATAAGGCTGTTCTTTCTGGCATATTTCGAGCGCTTCGTTGCCGTTTTTTGCTTCCAGAATATTTATGTCGCTGCCCAAATTTTCCAAAAGAATTTTTTTGATTCCGGCGCGGATCAATTTTTCATCGTCTGCAACTACAATTGTAATCATTTTACTTATCTCCTGCAAAATTTTGCGTTTTTTATTGATTTGTTTTTTCAAGCGGAATTGGAACTCTAATCAAAGTGCCGCTTCCTTCTTTTGAAATAATCTGCAATCTGTAATCTTTTCCGTAAAGTATGCACAAGCGCATTTGTATATTTTTTAGTCCTATGCTTCCGTTCGAAGAGCCTTTTTCGGGTGTTTCGTCGCTAAGGTAATCTTGAATTTCTGCAATTTTTTCGTACGTCATTCCGCAGCCAAAGTCCTGCACGCAAAGCCACACTAGGTTTTGATTTTTGTCTTCTTCAGAATAAATTTTTATGAGTGAATCTTTTGCAAGCGGTTCAATCGCGTAGAAAAACGAATTTTCCACAAGCGGCTGAATAATCATCTTTGGAATTTCTTGTTCCATAATTTTTTTGCTGATGTTTACTTCAAGATCGATTTTGTAGTCGTTTCTTATGTTCAGAATGTAAATGTACGAATTTATGTACTCGAGTTCCTGAGCAACAGAAACTTTTACAATCCGCCACCTTAGGCAGTAGCGCATCATTTTTCCTAAAACCAAAATGCTTTCAGAAGTTTCTTTATCTTCGTTTATTAACGCCTGCATTCTGATGGTTTCAAGAACGTTGTAAAGAAAGTGCGCGTTTATTTGGTTCAGCATTGCCTTCATTTCAGTTTCGGTAATAAGTTCCTGCTCGGTTTTTATTTGATTCATTTGGTTTCGTAACTGAACAACCATTTGATTAAAACTGTGCTGAGTTTCTGTAATTTCGTCGTTGCCAATTTCTTTTATTTGAACTTCAAGATTTCCGCTGCGAACCTGCTTCATTCCGTCAATAATTGAATAAACGCCTTTTAACAGATTTGTTGTAATGTAAATGATTACAATCAGCAGAATTAAAACTAAAATAAGAATTCCGCCGGCACTTGCAAAGAAAAGTGTAAGTTGCGCGCTTTTGTTTACTCTTACGTCAACTGCGTTTACCAAAAGAATTCCTAGTTCAGAAATTTCTATGGCACTTGTAACAAAATGATTTTTTCCGTCTGAAATTGTGGCTGAAAAATTTTCTGTGCTTTTTGCGCTTTTGTATTTTTTTAAGAAGTTCTGCGTAAATTTTGCGCTTGGAATTGACGAAAGTTGGTAAAGTTCCGGATTTACGAGGGGCGTTAAATTTACGGTTTTTTCAGCTGATTTTTGTGATTTTGCTGATTTTTCTTGCGGACTGGCATTTTCTTTATCAATAAAATAAACGTAGTTATGAATTAAATCCTGATTGTTTTTATATCCCGCGCCGTACGTTTTTTCGTAAAGAAAGGGGAACATTTTTTTCATTTCAACTTCTACTGAAAGATATCCCAAACTGCGCTTGCCGTAAGTAATTTCTGATGTGTAAACTGCAAGATTTTCTGAGCGCATAATTGCGTCGTTTAAATAGTCGATTTTATAATTATATTTCCAGCCTGAAGCTTTTTGTTCTTTAAGTCGGTCTGCGTGCAAAATAATAGGAAAGCGTTCCATAATGGCTTTGTTGTTTGCAAAAATTCTAACTCCGTAGATATTTTTTTCGATTGAAATAACACGCTCTAAGGTTGTGCTTTGGTTCATAATGTCTTCAATAAGGTCGTTCGGATTTTCTATGTCTGGAGACATAAGCATAATCATAAGTTCGCCATTTGAAGTTATCATTTTTTTTATAAGTTCAACGGAATCTAAATTATTGTAAATTTCTGCGGCATTTTCGCTTGCGTTGGATTCTGCCATACTTTTGAGATTTTTAAAAAATGATTTTGTTACAATAAGTTGTATTGCAAAAATAAAAAGCAAGAGAGGAATTATAACTACAACGAGGAAGGTTGAAATCATTCTTTTTGTAAGCCGATTTTCGCCTTTCTTTCCTAAAAAATTACAAATCTGACGCACGTTCATAGTTTGCCCCCTTAAGTAAAATAATTGTAGGGAGAATAATTTCTTTTTGGGTGTTTATTTTTCGGTTAAGATTATTTTAAGGCGATTTTATTTAATGCGCAAGTTTAAAACGTGCTGGTGCTGGGGGAGAGGGATTTTTTGTTAACTGAAAATTTTAGTGGTAACTGGCGGGCGTTTTGTTAAGAAGGGAATTTTGTTGGTAACAGTCGCGGGCGTGTAATGTAGAAGTTCTTTTTCTTAACTGGAAATTCTGGTAGTAACACGCGTGTGTAATGTAGAAGATTTTTTTTCTTAACTGAAAATTTTGTTGGTAACTTGCGGGATTTTTTGTTAACTGAAAATTTTAGTGGTAACTGGCGGGCGTGTTGTTAACTGGAAATTTTAGTGGTAAGTGCGGGATTTTTTGTGGAACAGGTCAAAATTCGAGTTTTTGAAATTAATCATCTAAGCGCCGATTGAGCTTGTCGAAATCAAGCGACTATTACTGATAGAATTTCCTGTTAATAGAAAATCTATTTCTTAACAAAACAATCCGCGAGTTTTCGCAAGAAAACTCGGGAAGCAAGCGAAGCTTGCGGCACAGGCTCAACCACCGAGACTTTTATTTTCCTACATCTTTTTGTTAAGAAATAGATTTTTTCTTAACAAAAAGACCGCGAGTTTTGGAACAAAACTCGACGAGTAAAATGCCAAAGGTATTTTACTTAACTATCGGTGCTATAAGGTGCAGATTTTTTACTCGCGTCCCAAACAGAAGGCCTTTTTGTTCATTTCCAAAAACTGAGGTTTTACCAGCTTTTCGATTGCACTAATCCAGTCTGCTTCTGGGAAATTCAAATATTTAGAAAGTCTGCCCATTAAAACAATATTCACCGCTTTTGAAGTTCCGGCTTGTTTTGCAAGATTCAGGCAGTCTAGGGCATCTACTTTTATACCGGCACTTTGCATTGTTTCTACAAGATTTTCTGGGTAAGCGGCACTTCCTGTTATTACCGGCATTGGATCAATGTGCTGCGTGTTCACAATAATCTGACCGTCGCTTTTTAAATATTCTGTGTAGCGGGCGGCTTCAAGAAGTTCAAAACTTACAATAAAATCCGCTTCGCCCTTATCGATTATTGGCGAATAAACTTTTTTCCCATAGCGCACGTAAGTTACAACAGAACCACCTCTCTGGCTCATTCCGTGCACTTCGCTCACTTTAACATCAAGATTTGCGTCAAGAAGAACCTGACCCAAAGTCTTACTTGCAAGAAGAGCGCCTTGTCCGCCAACGCCCACAATCATTATATTTTTAACATCGTTTTCCATAGTGAAATTTCCTTTTACGCTTCTGAGTCTACTTGTTTACGCTTGTGATTTTTTGCTAGAACAAAATGCATTTGAATGGCACATTTGCGAGCAAAGACCACAGCCCGTACATAAAGTTTCGTCTACTGCTGCCTTTCCGTTTTTAAAGCTGATTGCAGGGCAGCCGATTTTAAGACACATTTTACAGCCAACACATTTTTCTGCTTCTACAAAAAACGGCGGATTGTGCTTTACTTCTTTAAGGAGAGCGCAAGGTCTTCTGCTAATAATAACGCTTGCTTCTTCGGCTGCAAGTTCTTCTTTTATAGTTTTTTCACATTCTGCAAGATTATAAGGATCTACAACTTTTACTCTGGAAATTCCCATTGCCTTTACCAGCAGCTCAAGGTCAATTTTTCCAGCCGGGTCGCCGTAGAGATTTTTTCCTGTAGTTGGATTTTGCTGATGCCCGGTCATTCCTGTAATCGAATTGTCTAAAATGATTACTGTGGAATTTGTTTGATTGTAGGCAATAGACGCAAGTCCGGTCATTCCTGAATGAACAAAAGTTGAATCGCCAATAACCGCAACCGATTTTTTTTCTCCGTCAGCACCAAGTGCCTTATTCCAGCCGTGCAAAGAACTTACAGAAGCGCCCATACACAAATTCATATCCATTGCGTAAAGCGGAGCGGCGGCACCAAGTGTGTAGCAGCCAATGTCGCCCATAACCGTCAGTTTTAATTTGCTCAAGATATAAAAAATTCCCCTGTGCGGACATCCTGCACACATAATTGGCGGACGAACTGGAATTTCTGCGTTAAGTTTTTTTCCTGAATTTGCTTTAATGCCGAATGCAGTTCTTATAAGATTCTGGCTGTATTCTCCGCAAACACTAAGAAGTTCTTTTCCTTTGCATACAATGCCAAGTGATTTGCAGAAATTTTCGATTATTGGGTCAAGTTCTTCTACAACAAAAAGTTCTTTTACTTCGGCGGCAAATTCTAAAATCATCTTTTTTGGAAGCGGATTTACCATTCCCAGTTTTAAAATATTTACGCTCGAACCAAAAACTTCCTTTACGTACTGATAGCTTGTGGAACTTGTAATGATTCCGATTGCAGTTTTTGGGCAGTCAACTTGCGCTTTTTCAATCCGGTTGATTCCGCTTGTAAGAGACCATTCTTCAATTTTTGCCATTCTCTGTTCTACAAGCGGATGTTTTTTTATTGCATTTGCCGGAGTCATTACATTTTTTTGAATGTTTTTTTCGTATTTTTTTGCCGGAACTTCAAGTCTTTCGCCTAAACTTACAACGCTCTGGCTATGGGAAATTCTTGTGCACATTTTGTACAAAACAGGAGTGTCGAATTTTTCTGAAAGTTCAAACGCAATCTTTGCAAAATCAAGTGCTTCCTGAGAATCGCTTGGTTCTAGCATTGGAATTTTTGAAGCAATTGCATGGTGACGGCTGTCTTGTTCATTCTGACTTGAATGCATTCCAGGGTCATCAGCAACGCCAATAACCAGTCCCGCATTTACTCCAGAATAACTTGCGGTATAAAGTGGATCTGAGGCCACATTCAAACCTACGTGTTTCATTGCACAAAAGGCTCTTTGACCCGCAAGCGAAACTCCGTAAACTGTTTCAAGTGCCACTTTTTCGTTAGGCGCCCATTCACAGTAAATTTCTTTGTATTTTGCAGCTTCTTCTGTTATTTCGGTGCTTGGAGTTCCTGGATAACTGGAAACAATTTTAACGCCGGCTTCGTAAAGTCCACGAGCTGCAGCTGCGTTTCCAAGCATAAGTTTTTTTTCAGACATACATTTTTCCTTAATTTATTTAAATTCTAGGGCAAAATTCGAGTTTTGTCATAAGTTTTATTGTTGACTTTTTCAGTTTTGCACATCATCTGTTAGATAAGAAAAATTTGTCATTCCGAATTTAGTTCGGAATCTGTTAGGTAAGAAATTATTTTTTTTACATACAGATTTCGGAACGAGTCCGGAATGACAGATTATCTGTTCACGTTCTGCGCGTGTTACCAATAGAATTTTTTGTTAAGAAAAATCAATTTCTTAACTTAGTACACCCGCTAGTCTTTTAGCATTGATTCAAACGGATTTACAGTTCTGTATTTTTCGCGCAGTTTTGGCTTTTCTATTTTGCCAGTAGCGTTTCTTGGAACTGGAGCAAAAATGATTTTCTTTGGACGTTTGTATTTTGGCAGTTCCATACAGAAATTATTTACGTCTTCTTCGGTGCAAGAATGACCTTCTTTTACTTCAATGATTGCCGCTGCAATTTCGCCAAGTCTTTTATCAGCAAGCCCAATAACAGCAACATCTTTTACGGCATCCATTTTGTGCAAAAAGTCTTCTATTTGAACCGGATACAAATTTTCTCCGCCAGAAATAATTACGTCTTTTTTACGGTCAACAAGCCAAATAAAACCGTCTTCGTCCTGCATAGCCATATCTCCGGTGTAAAGCCAGCCTTCGCCATCAAGAACTTCTTTAGTTGCTTCAGGATTTTTGTAGTAACATTCCATAACTCCCGGACCTTTTACCGCAAGTTCGCCAACATCGCCTTTTTTTACGCAAATACGTTTTTCGTCTACAATTTTAGTCTGCCAACCGTAGCCAGGAATTCCAATTGCTCCAATTTTACTTTCGTTTTCTACGCCAAGATGCACGCAACCAGGACCAATGCTTTCTGAAAGACCATAATTTGTGTCGTACTGATGATGTGGAAAATAGCGTTTCCAGTCCTCAATAAGTTTTTTTGGAACCGGCTGAGCGCCAATGTGCATAAGACGCCACTGCTTAAGCTTGTAATTTTCTATGCTAAGGTCTTTTCTGTCCAAAGCGTCAATAATATCCTGCGCCCACGGAACTAAAAGCCACACAATAGTGCACTGTTCATCGGAAACTGCCCTTAGAATTGTATCAGGTTTTGTACCGCGCAAAAGAACTGCTTTTCCTGCAGAAATTAAAGAACCCATCCAGTGCATTTTTGCGCCAGTATGATAAAGCGGCGGAATGCAAAGAAAAGTGTCGTTTTTAGTCTGCGAGTGATGATTCTGTTCAACGCTAGCGGCGTGCATAAGTGAGCGGTGCTTGTGAAGAATTGCCTTTGGAAAGCCAGTAGTTCCCGAAGAAAAATAAATTGCGCCAAAATCCTCGTCAGAAATTTCGATTTTTGGATTTTCGCTAGAATAGTTCATAACTGACATAAAATAATTTTCTGAAAAAGTAGGGCAGTTACCTTCGCCAACATAAATTAAAAGTCGGTGAGCAATAATTTTATCGCTAATAGCTTCCATTCTACCAATAAATTCCGGACCAAAAAAAAGCACACTTATATCAGCAAGATTAATGCAGTAGTCAATTTCGTCGCTTGCGTATCTAAAATTTAGCGGAACTGCAACAGCGCCAGTTTTTAAAATACCAAAATAAATAGGAAGCCATTCAAGACAGTTCATAAGCAAAATGCCAACTTTGTCGCCCTTGCGAATTCCCCGTTCCAAAAGATAATGAGCGCAGCGGTTTGCTTTTTCATTAAAAACTCTCCAGGAAATTTCGCGGCGGTAAGGTAAAAAAGGTTCCGGCTGAGTAAGATCAAATTCCTTCCACGTAATGCGGCGATTGTCTTTTACTTCGGGATTCAGCTCAACTAAGGCGCAGTCCGCTCCATAAAGTTCAGCGTTTCGTTCAAGATACTGTGTAACAGGCATATTTTCCTCACAAAAGTGTTCTTAGAACACAAAAAAAATTAACTTTTCCATTATAAATCAATTTTTAGCTGATTAGAAGAGATTTTTTTTGCAAAGGCGCGGGCGGGTAGCAGATAATTTCTTATCAAAGAAAAATTTTAGTTCAAACGAAGATGTTCTTTTAGTAAACCCGCGGCGCGCGCGTTACCGCCAAAATTCTCTGTTTCCAGGAAATTTTGGCGGTTAACTAAAAGTCTTCGACATTATCCGCGCGGCAAGTTACCAATAAAATTCTCAGTTCACAAAAAATCCCCGTGTTACTGCCCTCATCCCCAACAAATTCCCCTCATCCTCACCAAAATCACATTTTTCCTCGCCTGCATTGCGTAAGTAAAAATAAAAATTTAAAATGCCACATACTTTTTGTAAGTTTCCGGGAGTGTTTATAAAAAATTATGTATTTGCTTGTAATAAAACAGCTTGTTACGATGATGCTTATTGGTTTGACCGGGTTTATTTTTGCTAAGATTTTTAAGGTTGACGAAAAAGAGCAAAAGTTTATAAGCCGGCTTCTTTTGTATTTTATAAATCCGTTTTTAATTTTAAGTTCTTTTAATAAAGATTTTAGTCTTCTGCGACTAAAACAGCTTTTGATTGCAATTTTTATTGCGCTTTTACTTCACATTGTGCTGATTCTTGTGGCAAGTCTTTTTTCAATCACAAAAAATCCGGTAAAAAAAGATTACAATGCAATTAACAAACTGGCTATGATTTTTACCAACTGCGGATTTGTAGGAATTCCCTTAATCAACGGAATTTTTGGCGAAGACGGAGTATTTTTCCTAATGGGATTTCTTGTAATTTTTAACATTGCACTTTGGACTTACGGATATTTTCAGATGAGCGGTTCAATGAATCCTAAAAAAATCATTACAAATCCAAATGTAATTGCGGTTTTTCTTGGACTTTTAATTTTCTGCCTGCCGTTTAATCTTCCAGAATTTATTGCACGACCAGTTTCAATGATTGGAAGTATGAACACTCCGCTTGCAATGATTTTAATAGGAATACTTTTTGCTGACCTAAAACTTCCTCGCAAAACAGAAAAATCTGCGGAACTTAAACAAAATGAACTTAGCCGCAGTCAGTATGTTTTTATGCTTTTAAAAACGCTTTTTGTGCGCCTTGTTGTAAGTTCTTTTGCAAGTTTGCTTTTGCTTTTGCTTTGCTACAAAATAATTAAAAATGTTCCAGATTCTAGACTGATTATTTTTGTAATTTACATTTGCTCTCTTTGTCCTGCTGCAACAAGTGTTCCAAGCCTTGCGTGCCTTTTTGAAAAAGATTCTTCGTATGCGAGTCTGCTTGTTTCGCTTTCGAGTTTGCTTTGTATGCTTACAATTCCGCTTTTTGTGGCGCTTGGAGAAATTTTTATAAAATGAAAAAACGCTGTGTTGTGGTTGCCGCCGGTCCAATTTCCAAGTACGAAAAAATCCGTTCGTATTTAAATCCCGAAACTGACTTTTACATTTTTTGCGACAACGGAATTGCTGCCCAAAAAAAACTTGGCGTTTGTGCTGACCTGATTTTAGGCGACTTTGATTCACACAGAAACCCGGCAGAAAAAGATTCTGAACTTGAAAAAAAAACACTCGTTCTTCCGCGTGCAAAAGATGATACGGATTCTGTTTATGCAGTAAAATATGCCCTAAAAAAAGGATTTAAGGATTTTTTACTGCTGGGAATGTGCGGTGCAAGAATGGATCATTGCTTGGTAAATATTTATCTTCTTTATTTTCTTTTTGAACAGAAGGTAAATGCAAAAATTGTAGATGATTTTAGCGAAATGCAGATTGTTGGAAAAAATCCAGTTTTTGTAGAGGATTCGTGGAAGTATTTTTCGCTAGTAAATATTTGCGGAACTTCAAAGGGCGTAAATATAAAAAACGCAAAATTTCCTCTCGAAAATGCCGTTATAGAAAACACCTTTCAGTACGCAACAAGTAACGAAACTCTTCCAGGCAAAACCGCCGAAATTTCTGTGGAAGAAGGAAGTCTTCTGCTCATAAAAATTTTCGACACTTTTAACTGATGTATTTTTTTGTTTGGTGAAAAAAAATTTGTCATTTTTGAATTTAGTTCAGAATCTGTTAATAAAAAATCAATTTCTTAACAACCAAAATAAGCCAAGCCTAGCCCCGATAGTTGAGTAAAATGCCTTTGGCATTTTACTCGTCGAGT
>CAZXCR010000030.1:0-10687 GCA_964639315.1 uncultured Treponema sp.
CCTAGCCCCGATTGTAGCGGCGCGCGAAGCGCGTTCTGGAGCGAAGCGGAAGAATGAAGGCGAAGCCGCAACCGCGGAAAGCGGGATTCCTAAAAAAACTTCGGCACGCAAGCGAAGTCTGCGTGACGCGCTTGAAGAAAAAAAATTCGCTCCAAATAAATAAACCTTGCAACCCTCTCAACCAGCGCTATATTTTTCTAAAAAATTCTAAGCAAATTCAGGGAATTCAAAACCGTTACAAGGGAATCCACGTCGCCCGCGGAAATTGGCGCCCTTTTTGTGTTGGAAGGGACAAAGGCTTTTTTTACGTTTTCGGACATTTCTGGAACTTCACCAATATTGTGACGAATAAATTCTGAATCTAAGCAAGGTTCATCACGAGCAAGCAAAACCAAAGCCCCGTAATCCTCAAATAAATCTTTACGCTTCATTGCAGCCGCATAAGAGGCAGACAGATCGCTATCGGCATAAATTTTGTATTTTACAAAAAGCTCTTTGCAGGCAAGATTTTTTTCTTCTTCGCTTACATTTGCAGGGAAAACAAAATCTTTTAGCATAAGACTGTTTGCTTTAAAAATATGCTCAAGCCGCTCAATATTTGACGGGTCACTTGGATCTGCACTTTCACGCTTTTCGAGCGGAACAAAGGAATCCACAATCATACATTTTCCGGCAACATCAAGAGTAAGGTTTTTGTTTGCAGGAACAATAAATCCGTTTACAGGCAGACACATTTTCCAGCCATAAAGCGCACTTACAAGATTTCCGTAATTGCCAGTTGGAAAAGCATAAAAAATATCGCCGTCAATCAACTTTTTAATGCGAGAAAAAGCAAATGTATAAAAAAAAGCCTGAGGCAAAAGCCGTCCAATATTCGCAGTATTTGCAAGCGTAAGATGATATTTTTCAATCAGACTTCGGTCAGCAAAAATTTTTCTTACCAGATTGTGGCAGTCTTCTACAGTTCCATCAACTTCAAGCGGATAAATGTTCCCGCCGTTCCACACAAAATCACTTTCTTCAAGTCCGCGAAGTTTTCCCTTAGGATAAAGCAAAACTGATTTTATAAGTTTTTTTCCGCGAAGTGCCTGTGCCATACAAGCGCCAAGTTCGCCAGTTGTAACATCAAGAAGAATCGACTTTTCACCGTCGAGTTGAAGAATTGTTTCAATCGCATTTGCTAAAAAAGAAACGCCGTAATCCTTAAAAGTTCCAGTACTTCCGTGGTAAAGTTCAAGAACAAAAATATTTTTATCAATCTGACGTAAAACTGGATCTTGCAAAAAAGCGCGACTCGCAATAGTTTCGCAAATAATCGGGCTAAACTCATCATTTATCATTGCCGAAGTAAGCGACCCTGCAAGACTCGCAAAACTTGTGTGTTCATCTGAATACAAAATCCAGCGGCGTAAATCAGCAGAATCGTCAAAAACATACAAACCGCCGTCTTTTGGCATACAATCCAAAACAGCCTTTTTAAAGCCAACTTTATTTGAACTGTCTCTTGTGCTAGTAAACTGCATATTTAAACATTATCGCAGAATCCCTTCGGTTTCAACTGCACATTTTTTTTATTTTTTTGGAGCGTACTTTTTTACTTGCGACCGGCTATGCGCGGCTCCGTTGCTTCGCAATGCCTGTCGGCACCGCTTCTATCCGGGCTAAGTCTTTTTTTAGAAAGTTTCAGTTTTTTACTTGCGGCGGGTTACTGATGAAATTTTTGTAGCAGAATGAAAATTCTGCTGGTAACTCACAGAAATTTTGTTAAGAAATAAATTTTTTGAGGGACAGGAAATTTCATTGGTAAACAGCGCAAAATTCGTCTGCTTCACAAGTTTTGTTCAAAAAGTCGAATTTCAAGTTTTAAGAAGTTCTATAAAAATTTTAACACAAATTTAAAATTCCTATGTTAGAATAAAAATTATGAATATGAAAATTTTTAAAAAATCAGCAGGCTTAGCACTAGCCTTAACCTTGTGCTTTCAAGCATTTTGTCAGGAAAAAAATGTTGATGTAATTTTTATGCACGACATTCATTCCTTCCTTGATGCAACACCAAGAGTAAAAACTCTTATTGACGAGCAAAAAACGAAAAATCCAGACACTCTAGTTCTAGATGCAGGCGATTTTTCCATGGGAACTTTGTACCAAACAATTTTTTCAAGTCAGGCAGCAGAACTCCGCATTTTAGGAGAAATTGGTGTTGAAGCCACAACTTTTGGCAACCACGAATTTGACTTTGGCGCAGAAGGACTTGCAAATATGTTCCTTGCAGCAAAAAACAGTGGCAATAAAGTTCCGCAGTTTTTAATTGCAAATGCTCGCTGGCAAACAGACAACGACTATACCCGCACTGTAAAAAATGCCATCGATTCTTACGGCTGGAAAGATTATATTGTAATCGAAAAAAATGGTGTAAAAATTGCAGTTCTTGGTCTTTTTGGAAAAGATGCCCTTCGCTGCGCTCCAACCTGCGAAATCGGATTTGACGAAATTACAGACGCCGCCCGCCGCACAGTTGACGTAATCAAGAAAAATGAAAATCCAGATTTAATCGTAGCAATTTCCCACAGCGGAACAAATAAAAATCCTGCGCGCTCAGAAGATCAACTTCTTGCAAAAGCAGTTCCAGAAATCGACTTGATTATAAGCGGTCACACTCACACCGTTCTGCAAGAACCAATCATTGAAGGCGAAACAATTATAGCTTCTTGTGGCGCATACAACGCTTATCTTGGCTCTTTAAATTTAAGTCAAAAAGAAAACAAAAGATGGCAGCTTTCTTCGTACAAACTTATAGACCCTAATGATTCTTCAATCCCAGAAGACAAAAAAATAAAAAATCAACTTGCAGAATTTGCACCTTTAATCGACAGTGAATATCTTTCACGCTTTGGTTTAACAAGCCGTCAAGTTATTGCACATACTGCAAAAGATTTAGACCGCAACCACGAAGTTGGCTATCTTATGGCAGAAGCAATGTATAAAACTGTAAAAGAAAATGGAGTTCCAGTTGACTTTGCTACAGTTCCAAGCGGAGTACTTCGTGACACTTACAAGGCCGGCGACATTACAGTTTCTGATGTTTTCGATTCGTATTCGCTCGGAACAGGTCCTGATAATATTAGCGGATATCCACTTATTGCAGTTTATCTTACTGGAAAAGCAATTAAAAATGTTTGCGAAATTGACGCATCTCTTTCGCCTGTAGAAGATACAGTAAGACTTTATATGTGCGGAGTTTCTTACGATTACAATCCAAAACGAATGTTGTTAAACAAAGTTACTGACGTTTACAAAGTAAATGAAGACGGAACTAAAGAAAAACTCAAAAACAATCAGCTTTACTGCGCCGTAACTGACATTTACACAGGCATGATGCTTGCTTCAGTTCTTGATATGACAAAAGGTTTGGTTTCTATCGTTCCATTAAATCAAGACGGAACTCCAGTTACTAATTTCAATGATAAAATCATTTACCGCAAAAACGGTTCTGAACTAAAAGGCTGGATTGCAATTGCAGAAGGTCTTTCAGAAATGAAAGAAATTGGCGACTATTCTAAAACCGAAGCATTTTATGTTACAGAAAAGAAAAGCATAAATCCGTTTAAGCTTTTAAAGTCTCCTTCAAAACTGGCAGCAATTGTTCATACAGTAGTGCTTGTTTTAATTCTTGTAATTGCAGGAATTATAGTTTTGTGCGTAATCCTAAAAAAACATAAAAAAGCAAAGCTTGAAAAAACTCAAAAGCTAAATTCTTGAAATAAAAACTTCTTCTAAAGAAAGCTTTTGTTTTTTCCGAAAGTTAAAGAGTAAAAGAAATTTTTGCAATTAAATTTTTAAGGGAACCTGATAAAGATTTTAATTTAGATTTTAATTTTTATCAGGTGACTAAAAAAAAACACGTAATTTGTTTGTGAGCATTTTATTAGATGCCTCAAATCGTTGTTTCCTAAAAGTTTTAAGGAATTTTACAAAAATGGATATTGCTCTTTTTATTGGCGATAAAATTTTTTTCGCAGAATTCTATAAAAACGAAGTTTCTGACTGCGTAAAAAAAATGTTTCCGCTCACTTTTCGAACAGAAAAAACAAGTCTTAACGCAAAGGACTTTTTTGCGCCACTTCCCTGCAAAATTACCGCAGATTCAAAACCGGCGCAAAGCATAATCACAGGCGATATTTTAGTTTGCAATTCAGTTTCAATTTCAGTTTGTGTAAAAAATTATTTTACCACTGATTCTGAATATACAAAAATTGCGCACGTAAAAGACCCGCACGAACTTGAAGATGCAATTAAAAAAAACAAAGGCATCATAAAATTTGACTTTTACAAATAAAATAAAAAAACTGCGACTCTCAAAGCTAAACTTCAAGAATCGCAGTTATCTAAAAAAGCAATATTACGAATTGCCCTTTAACGCTTAAATTTTTATCTGGTAAGTTTTCTGTACACAGTTTTGTGCGGATGTTCTTCGTCAATGCCAAGTTCCTTTTTGCGCCACTCAGCATATTCGCTCCAGTTTCCTTCAAACCACTTTACTTCAGAATTATTTTCAAATGCAAGAATGTGAGTACAAATACGATCCAAGAAATAGCGGTCATGGCTAATTACCATAACAACTCCTGCAAAAGAATTTATTGCTTCTTCCAAAGAACGCGAAGTTGAAATATCCAAATCGTTTGTAGGCTCGTCCAAAAGCAAAACGTTTCCGCTTTCTTTAAACATAAGTCCCATATTCAATCTGTTTTTTTCGCCACCAGAAAGCACACTAATTTTTTTGTTCTGCTCAGCACTGCTAAAATTGAACCAAGAACAGTAAGCATGTGCATTTACTTCACGAATGCCGCCGTTAAGCGGATGACCTTTTTCATCAACAGCGCCAAGTTTTACTAAATCACTGCCGCCACTCAAAGTTTCGTAAATTGTTTTGTTAGGGTCAAGTTTACTTCGCATCTGGTCAACATAAACAAGCTTTACAGTTTCGCCAATTTTTATTGTTCCAGAATCAGGCTTTTCTTCACCCAAAGTTCCGTCAGGAAGTTCAACTTTTTGTCCGGCAGCGGTCGCAATCAATTTAAATAAAGTTGTTTTTCCAGCACCATTCGGTCCTACAATTCCAACAACCGCACCTGCAGGAATATGGAAATCAAGATTTTCAAAAAGCACTTTATCATCAAAAGATTTTGTAAGTTTTTCAGCATTAATTACAACATTTCCAAGCCGCGGTCCCGCAGGAATACTAATCTGAGTATCACGCAATTTTACCCGCTTAGACTCTTCAGCAAGAAGCTGCTCATATTTTGTAATGTGTTCCTTGTGTTTAGCCTGTCTACCTTTTGCACCGGCATGAATCCATTCAAGCTCTTCTTTCATTTCTCGCTGACGCACACTCGCCTGCTTTTCTTCAAGTTCAAGACGCTTTTCCTTTGCTTCAAGCCAAGCAGAATAATTGCCCTTAAACGGATATCCTTCGCCCCTGTCCATTTCCAGAATCCAACCGGCAACATTGTCCAAAAAGTAGCGGTCGTGAGTAATAGCAATAATTGTTCCCTTGTAATCGCGCAAATGACGCTCAAGCCAAGCAACCGTTTCTGCATCAAGGTGATTCGTAGGCTCGTCCAAAAGCAAAATATCTGGCTGCTGCAAAAGCAAACGGCACAAAGCCACACGTCTTCTTTCACCGCCCGACAAAACATCAACAATCTGATCTCCCGGCGGGCAACGAAGCGCATCCATTGCAAGTTCCAAATTTGAATCCAAATTCCACGCATCAGCAGCATCAAGTTTTTCCTGAAGTTCTGCCTGACGTGCGCAAAGCTTATCAAAATCAGCGTCTGGATCGCCAAAAGCTTCATTTACCTTATCAAATTCCGCAAGCAAATCAGTAATTGGCTTTACACCTTCTTTTACAATTTCAAGAACAGTTTTACCTTTTTCAAGCTGAGGTTCCTGTTCCAAATAGCCCATTGAATAACCCGGCTGAAGCATTGTTTCGCCAGTGTAATCCTTATCAATTCCAGCAAAAATTTTAAAAAGCGAAGATTTACCGGCGCCATTTTCTCCAATCACACCGATTTTTGCACCGTAATAATACGAAATGCTAATATCTTTTAAAACAACCTTAGTTCCATACGTGCGGCTAACACGATCCATCGAATAAATAATTTTCTTATCGTCAACAGTCTTTGCCATAAAACAAATTATATTAGAGAAAAAATTTTTAGTAAACGCATAAAAAATTCCATGCGCATTCAGTTTTTCTTTTTATTTTGGAGCATATCCTCTATTTCTACCGGCCTTCCAGCCTTCACTAATCGTTCATTCTAGCGCTTCGCGCTAGAACTTCGGGCTTCCACGCCGGGCTAAGTTTTTTTTTAGGAAAAAAGAATTTTTTTTCTAGCGACATTTTTTTTCAAATCAAATAATATTTTTTTGTGAACATAAAAAAATTTTCTGCAAGTTTAATTTATTTTTTTACAATCCTTATGTTTTCTCATCCGCAAAATTCAGTTCAAAACGAAGAAAATTTACAAAATCAGCAAAAATGGACTAGCCGCGAAGTAATAATTTACCGGCCACAAAACAAAGACTCTCTTAACGAGGTTCGCTGTTTTTTAAAAGTAAGCAATCTGCAGGAAAAAGACGTTACAAATTCAAACGCAGTTGCAAACTACGCCTGGTTTTACAACAAAAAAATTCTTCTGCCTTACGAAAAATCTTTTTATTTAAAAGGCGGAATGGCAATGCATTTGTGGCTTAAAGAAGGAGAATATTTTCTGGAATTTTACACGCCGCAATCTGAACAAAAAATTTTTGCATATTCAAGTAACGCAAATCTTCCGCAAGAAAAAGGCGACTGGAAAAGCAACAAATATTATTTAAATACAAAAAATATGCCAAAGGTAATTTTTGTAAGTCCAACTGCAAATGAAAATGGATTTTTTAACGGCGGCTGGCATATTGATTACAAGGCACCAAAATTTTATAAATACACTAAGCCTTATCGCAAATAATCGCGAATAATCAAGAATAATCACATCAATCTGGAGAAAACTATGACTTTGGAAGAAAAAGAAAAATTTGACTACGAAACCGACACTCTTTTAGAAATTTTTAATAAACACTCGCCAATTGAAGGCTCAAAAAAATTCAATCTGGAAAAAGTAAAAGAATGTATTGAAGAAATGGCAGATTTTATTGTAGCAAATAAGGAAGAAGCTGCAGCTTGGAAAAAATGGATGGAAGAGCACGAATTTTATAAATCGCCTGCAAGTACAAAATTTCACGGGGACTGGGAAAGCGGGCTTTGCGTACATTCGCTTATGGTTTGCGTTCAGGCACTAAGAATGGCAAAAAGTTTCTTAGAAAATTTTTTAGCATCACCAATGGCTGGCAATTTTGAATACAGCGCAGAAGACATTTTTATTGCCTGCATAAGTCACGATTTTTGCAAAGCTGGAACTTACAAAATTGAATATCACAATTCAAAAGATTTTATGGGTAACTGGGTAAAAAAGCCGGTCTTCCGCACAAAAACAGAAATACGCAATCTTGGCCACGGAAACGAAAGTGTGCTTTTGCTTCTTGAATCTATGCCGTCTCTTATAAAAAGACGAAATTTAATTGAAGCCGTAAGTCGCCATATGGGATTCAGCGACCTTACCGATTTAGAAATGCTCAACTATTCAAATTTTCTACAGAATCCGCTGGTTCTCCTTATTCAATTTGCTGACCAAAGTGCCGCTGCCTGGTGGGACTGCTAAATTTTTTACTTGTTAAAGCCAAATTTTCTTCTTACATTTGATATTAAGAAGGTCGAATTTCGAATTTGCAAGATTCTTTTTGTTAAGAAATTAATTTTTTCTTAACAAAAAATTCTATTGGTAACCAGCGCAGAATATGCGTGAGCAAAAAGGAAGCGGCAACCGAGCCACTCTGAATGTTGGCAAGCGTTGAAAACGCGCAGTCCGATTCCTCTTACGTTCAGCGTGGCGAATTGACGCGCTTTTTGCGGAAGCATATTCGATTCTTGTGTAATATACCACTTAGATAATTAATTGCAAAACTTAAATTTTGACCTAAAAAATAAACATTAATAATTATCTATGGGAGGAAAATTATGGCAGAAGTAGTATTAAATTCAGCAAATTTTGAACAGGAAGTTTTACAGTCGAAGGTTCCCGTGCTTGTAGATTTCTGGGCAACCTGGTGCGGTCCTTGCAAAATGATGGCGCCGCAAATCGCTGAGCTTTCTAAAGAACACCCGGAAATAAAAGTTTGTAAACTTGATGTAGATCAGGCACAAGACATTGCCGCAAAATACGGAATTCAAGCAATTCCAACCTTAATTCTTTTTAAAAACGGAGAAGTTGTGCAAAGTTCTGTTGGATTTAAACCAAAAGACGAAATTGTTCTGGAATTTTCTCTGTAAAAAGTCTGACAAAAACTGCAACTTTTTAAGCAACTTTTTCAAGCAACTTAATAATGAGGTGGCTTCCGGTTTGGAATGTCACCTTCAAGTTGCTCTGACATCTGCTGAATTTTCTGACTCATAAGGCGATTTTCTTCGCGCAGCCGCACAATCGTTTGAGTATTTTCCACACATACACTTTGAAGCTGATTCAAAAAATCTTCTAGGTAAGCAACTTTTGTTTCGAGGGCAATTATTTTTTCTTCAACTTCTTTATCCAATTTTTTCTCCTTTGTTGCAGCCGCGAGTTACAAATGAAATTTTTTTGTTTAACAAAAAATTTTCGCTAAACAAAATCACTGGGTCATAGTTAAGTCGATTTAACATCTGTCAAATAAAAAAAACTTTTTCATATACAGATTCCGAAGTAAATTCGGAATGACAGATTGTACAGTCAACCACTGTATTTTTGTTTTCTATGCACTCGAGTTACCAGTAAAATTTTCTGTTTACAAATAAAATTTCCTGTCTTGCAGAAATTTTTTTAAGTAAGCTCATACGTTTCGCCGTACTTTACGATTTCTACATTTTTATATCCGTTTTGAGCAAGATAATCTACAAAAAATGCCTGAGCATCTTTTTCTCCGTGAACCAGGAAAATCTTTTTTAAGCGACTTGTATCAATTGAATCAAGCCATTCAACACTTTCCTTGTAATCAGCATGCGCACTGAACGCACCGATTGTTTCCACAGAAGCTTTTACATCATACCAGTCACCAAGTATTTTAACTTCCTTTGCACCATCGCGGATTTTTCGTCCTAAAGTATTTTCAGACATATATCCAACAATCAAAATAATATTGTTCGGATTGCTAATGTTATTTGCAAGATGATAAAGAACTCGTCCTGCTTCACACATTCCGTCGGCACTTATAATAATCATTGGTCCCTGTTTTTTATTCAGTTCTTTAGATTCATCAACACTCGTAATAAATTGCAACGAATTAAAACCAAATGGATTTTTATGATGCTGAATAAAAGCCTGATTTGTGTCCTCGTCATAACATTCTGGATGCAGCTGATAAATTCCAGTCGCATTTACCGCCATTGGACTGTCTATATAAATTGGAATCTGCGGAATGCGTTTTTGGTCCACAAGAAGATGCAAATAGTAAACAAGTTCCTGTGCCCTTTCAATTGCAAATGACGGAATTATAATCTTTCCTTTGCGATCAACTGCGCGCCGAACAACTTTTTCCAAATCACCAAACGCCTCTATAGAATTTTCGTGCAAGCGGTTTCCGTAAGTACTTTCCATAAAAATATAATCTGGAGCCGGAACATCAGTAGAAGGATCGCGAATAATCGGCTTATTTTTTCGTCCTAAATCGCCTGTGTAAAGAACGCGAATTTCATCACTTGGAGCGCCTTTTAAAGCTTCCTCAAAATTTTCCTGATTTTTCTGAGGAGCACTAGATTTACTGCCAAAAATTCTATGCCAAAAACTTCTTTTAGAATTTCCAAATCCATTAGAAACTTTGCCACTCAAATGGTTTTTTCGCTGACCTGTAATTGTAAAATAAGCAAATGAACTGCCCAAAATATGACCTGCATCAAAAAATTCAAGCTGAACATCCGGCGCAATATACATTTTGCGATTGTAACCCAAAGTTATAATCTGATTTGCAGCTTTTACGCAGTCTTTTTCCTGAAAAAGCGGTTTCCAAGTAAATTTTTCGCCTTTTTTAGCAGCCTGTTTTGCAAGGAATTCTGCATCGCGAGCCTGAATACGCGCACTGTCCATCATTACAATGTTTGCTAAGTCGCGGGTTGCTGGAGTTGCATAAATGTTTCCACCGTAAGAATTTTTTGCAAGAACCGGCAAAAGTCCGCAGTGATCATAATGTGCGTGGGTTAAAATAACACTTTCTATTTTATCTGCGGCAAAATCAAAATTTCTGTTTTTACGGTCTGATTCCGCACGTTTTCCCTGAAAAGCACCGCAGTCAATCATAAAACTGCGTCCGTCAATTTCAAGAATATGTTTGCTTCCTGTAACTTCCTGAGCCGCGCCTAATGAATAACAAATTACTGACATAAGCAAAACCTCCCTAAAAAAACTTTTACTTGCTGACAAAAATTGCAGTTTCTACTGATGATTTAAATTATAAATCTGATTTTGAAAATTAACAAATTTTAGAAAAGCAATTTTTTGCACAGTCAGTCCGGTGGCAAGCTGTGAATAATTTTTTTTATTCGACAGGGAATTTTATT
>CAZXCR010000031.1:0-3126 GCA_964639315.1 uncultured Treponema sp.
TCCCTTCTAGACTGGATCAAGAATTTCTTTTCTGGAAAGCTGAATTACGTTGTCTTTTAGCGCAAGCTGTGCTCTAAGCTGTTTATCTGAAATTTTTGTTCTTTCGTCAATTAAGGCGCTTGCGTGTGTTCGGTTGTGCTTTCTTACGCAATCAGTTTGAATTAGCGCCTGGAAAAGTTCGCGATCAAACTGCTTGTAAAGGATTGAAAATACAATCAGTTTTGAAAGATCCATAACTTCCTGACGATGCGAAACAAATTCCGGCATAGAAATTTCCATACGCGAAATGTAATCCAAAAGAATCATATTCTGCAAAGATGCAGGAGAAAAATGGTCAAGACTGATGCCGTGTGCAGTTTTGTTGTCGGCAAGATTTAAATTTAAAAGAGTTTTTTTGCGGCTTAAAAAACGAGAAGTTCCTTCTTCTGTTAAAATGACTTTAAGCGGAAGATCAAGAAAAAATTTCTTTTTTTCAGCACTCATAAAATCTGTTGTCTCCTTATAAAAACCACTTTTTTAATAGGTATTTTTACTTTTTGTTTGCAAAATTGACTTGTAAAATTAACTTGCACTGTATCAAAAATTCTTGAGATTTTCATTATACAACACTTTTACCGCAATTACAGTAGATTTTTCTTAAAAATATTGGAAAATTAACAAAAAATCCCGCGTGTTACCAACAAATTTCCCAGTTAACAAAAAATCTTCTGCTTAACAAAAAAATCACAATAAAAAACTGCTAGAAAATTTCAAAAAATCCGGATATTGAAAAAAGAGAGCAAGCAAATATAATATACAAATTATGGGCAGAATACAAAAAATCAGCGAAATCTGCAAAAAAAAACACTTTGAACTGCTTTCAAAAAGAGAATTTAATCAGATTTTACGCATTTTATTATCCGCAGTACTTTTTTTTACCCTCTCGCTTTTTTGTTATGCACAGAAAACTTTTTCTTTAAGTAAAAATATTTTTCCAGAAATCTCAAAAAATCAGCAGAAAAAAAACATAGAAACTTTTCTTCTTGAACAAAAAATTGACTTTACTGAAATTCAAGTGACAGGTTCTTCTGAAAATTTTTGCCCGGATATTTACATAAAATTTTCTCCAAAAAATCAAAAAACTTCTCAGAACGAAGAAGAAAAATCTTTTTTACAAAAAGAACTGCTTTTTTGCGTTACTCAGGATTTTTTTGCGCAAAATCTTGAACTTTTTTCAGAATTCTTAAACTTTTTGAAGGAAAATCCGCAGAATCAAATAACTTCACTGCTTCTGCTTCCAGATATGGAAAAGAAAATTCTTCCGCCAGAAAAAAATTCCGTTTCAGCACTTTCTGCTTTTACGCAGGACATCTATGAAAATGAAAATTTATGCGCGGTGATTATACGAAATGAAGAAATTTGGGGTTCATCGATTGAAATTGCCGGAAGTGAAAATTTAAGTCCGTCGTGGCTTTCTCAGCTTTTAAAAAAATCAGCATGGGACGCAGGCAAGCAAGTTGATTTTCCGCCACTGCAAAATTTTCTTCACAGACTAAAACTTACGCCGCTAAACGAAGAAGTAGACTTGTTTTTAAAAAATCAAATTCCGGCCGCAAGCATTGGCATTTTTAATAAGGCAGAAGATTTAGAAACCTTAAAAAACGTTTCGCTAAATTTCAGTGACTTTCAAAGTAGCAATTGGATAAGTCATTATTCACTTTTAAAAACTCCCGGCGGTAATTTGTGGACTGATGAATATTTTTACATTGAACTTTACTTGATTGCAGTTTTTTTTGCACTTTTTTACATTTTCTTTTTGCCGCTAATCGGCTCTTCAAAAAACAAGGCGACCTTAAAAGATTTTTTTAGAATCGCATACATTTTTCCAGTAGTAGTTATTTTTACCGCCTTAATTTTTTTGGTTTCGTCAAAAATTTTTTCGTTTACGGCGCAAAACAAAATGCTCTTTTTCTGGCTGAAAATTCTTTTTACAATTTCCATAGTGCTATTTTTTCTTTGCATTCAAGCAAGTAAGAATTTTAAATTTTCCTTTAATGCAAGCGGATTTCAGCTTTTAGTTTCTGCAACTTTAAATCTTATAATTTTTGGCGCGCAGGACATAACACTTATTTTTGTTTTTATTCTTGAATATTTAATTGTGCAAAGTGTAAAAGGAACGCAGGCTAAAATTGCAAACACGGTGGCGCTTGTTGCCCTTTTAATTCCTTTTGAATACATACTTGCAGAAGCAGAAATTTTTTCAGCAGCAGGCAAATTTTCTCTTTTTTCAGGAAATACTTTTTTAGAAAGTTTAAATCTTGGAATGATTTTTTACCCAATTTTAGTTCAATGCCAGAGAGTTTTTCTTTTGCTTCACGTTGTTGAAAATGATAGAAAAAAAATCAACAGAAAAAAAATTTTTCAGATTGTATTTGGAATTTTTACTTTTGAACTGCTAATTTTGCTTGTTTACAGCGCCTTCTCTTTTATTTTAAAGCCGCGCTTCCAAACAAAAAATTCAGATTTGCCGCTTATAAAGGAACTCGATTATTCTGATTCCAAGTTTGAATTAAACGAAAAAGAACATAATTTTCCAGACTTTTCAGTTTCGTATTCTTCGGAAAAAAATTTTTCTCTTTTTACAAAAACTCTTTCCCTTTCGAGCGAAAAAAATATTCTGCGTTACGAAATTTTTATCAGCGGAGAAAAAATAAATCCTGTTCTTGAATGCAATTTTGACTATGATTTTTCAGGAAAATCCTCGTGTAAAATTCTGCTCCCAGACTTTCCTACAGACCAAATAAATATTGTTTACACAAGCAACGGAAAGCAAAAAGAAACAGTGCAAATAACTGCCTTTGTTCAAAATGATGATTTGAGCATTTTTAAAGAAACTGTAGTTTTTGATTTGAAAGAGCAAAACTGAAATTCTGCACAAGGGAAATTTCAAATGGAAAAAATTTATTTTCATGTTGATTTAGATGCATTTTTTGCTTCAGTTGAACAGCGCGAACATCCCGAATACAAAGGAAAGCCTGTGATTGTAGGCGGAATTCCCGGAGACAGAAGAGCAGTTGTTTCTACGGCGTCTTATGAGGCAAGAAAATACGGAGTTCATTCAGCAATGCCGCTTTCAAAAGCAGTTGA
>CAZXCR010000031.1:3136-10511 GCA_964639315.1 uncultured Treponema sp.
CAAACGGAATTTTTTTAAGAGGAAATTACAGTCTTTATTCTTCAGTTTCGCAGCAGATAATGAATATTTTTAAAAATTTTTCTCCACTCGTGATTCAAATGTCAATTGATGAAGCTTTTATTGATATGACGGGAACAGAAAAACTTTTTGGTAATCCTTACAAAGCTGCACTAAAAATCAAAAAGGAAATAAAAGAAAAACTTAAGCTTACTGTTTCAATCGGAATTTCTTCGAGTATGTACTGTGCAAAAATTGCCTCTGGTTTTAAAAAGCCAGATGGACTTA
Source organism: uncultured Treponema sp. (assembly GCA_964639315.1). Classification (GTDB taxonomy): domain Bacteria; phylum Spirochaetota; class Spirochaetia; order Treponematales; family Treponemataceae; genus Treponema_D. The sequence continues at coordinate 3,422 of CAZXCR010000031.1, forward strand.
CCGTAGTTCCAATCGGGAAAGAAGAAGAATTTATTTTGAGTCTGCCAATGGAAAAACTTTGGGGCGTAGGAAGTAAAACCTTGGCACACTTAAAATCAAGCGGATTTTCAAGCAACCTTGACATTCACGAAAAGCCGCTAAATCTTCTTGTTGCAGTTTTTGGACAAGCCACTGGAACTTTTCTTTACAACGCTGTGCGCGGAAACAAAGATATGATTTTTGGTAAGGAAGCAAAAAATCATTCAGTAAGCGTGGAAAAAACTTTCGATTACGATTTAACTGAAAATTATATAATCGAAACTGCGCTGATGGAACTTTCGCAAACTCTCATCAGAAGACTTTATTACGAAAATTCCCGCAGCAGAACTGTAGCTGTAAAAATAAGATACGAGGATTTTACAACCATTTCAGTTCAGGAAACCACAGATCTTCCGGTAATGAACGCCGACGATCTTTTTGAAAGAAGCACTCGACTTTTTCACAAAAAATACACTGACAATAAGGGAATAAGGCTTCTTGGGCTGAGTCTTGAAAATCTCGAAAGTAAAAAAATGCCTTTTCAAACTGAACTCTTCAATTCTAAAAATGAAAAAAAAGCTCGTCTCGAAAAAGCAATATTTGAACTTGAACAAAAAAATCCAGACCTTAAAATACAAAAAGCGCGGCTTATCGAAAAAAATTCAAAAAATCCGCAGTAAATTTTTATAAAGGTCAAAATTCGAGTTTTTTGCAATTAATCATTTAAGCGACGATTGAGAGAGTCGAAATCAAGCGACTTACTTACAGATGGTGATTTCGACAGGCTCAACCACCGGGTCTTTTATTTTCCTACATCTTTTTGTAAATTTTATTTAAACTCGAAATTCAGCCTATAAAAAAATTGCAGCGAAACTGATTAAAATTGCAGTGAGTACAAGACGCCCTGTAAATCAGATTGTAAATCAATTTGTAAATCAGTTTTGCTTTCTCTTGCTTACAGAAATTCTGTCGCCAATGTCAAAAAATTCTGTATCAAATTCCGGGTTATTTTCAAGAAATTCAATGTACTTTCTGATTTTTTTTACAAGCCGAATTGTACTCTTGTTGTGAGTAAGGCTAAAATCCTCAACCATTCCGTGAAACGAAAGATTGTCGCTTATAATAACGCCATCTGGAGAAAGATTATTTTTGAATTTTTCAAAAAAATTTATGTACTGAGCCTTTGCGCCGTCAATAAAAATCAAATCAAATTTTTCATCAAGATCAAGATTCAGGGCATTTGCAAGATAAACTGTAATTCTATCCCACAAATCACATTCTAAAATATTTCTGACTGCCTGCTGGTAGCGGATAATATCAATTTCGATTGTGCTTACAAAAACATCATTTTTTACTTCTGCAAACTGAATTGCTGAATATCCGATTGCGCTTCCAATTTCAAGAATGCGGTGAACCTTATGAGTTTTTATGTAGTCGCATATAAATTTTATTCCGGCATCCTGCATTATAGGGACTGAATTTTCCTTGGCATATTTTTTCAGTTCCAAAAGTTCCTCTTCCGGGTCAACTTTAAGTTCAAAATTATTTTCAAGCAATTTGTTCAAGCTCCTGCAAAATAAAATCTGCTTTTTCTTTTAGTGTTATTGAATTTGTTAGCAGAATAAGTTCTCCCTGATTTTGCGGATTGAGCTTTACTCTGCCCGCGCTACTTTTTATAAGCCGCATTATTTTGTTAACGTCAACTTTGTAAATATCAGCAAATTCTGCATGAACCTCGCCGCCTTTTTCTTTTAAAGAGCGAATTTGGAGTTTTCTGCACACAATCCTGATTTTTGCAATGCTCAAAAGATTTGCAACATCGTCAGGAACAGGACCGAATCTGTCAAAAAGTTCATTCCACACAAAATCAAGTTCATTTTGAGTTTTTATACCGGCAATTTTTTTGTACATTTCCATTTTTATTTGCGCATCATTGATGTAAGAATTTGGAATAAAGCCCGAATAGTCAAGTTCGAGCAGAACTTCTTCTTCTTCCCGCCAGTTGCTGTTCAAAAGCCGTTCAATCGCTGCATTAAGCAAATTCAAGTACATTTCAAATCCAACTGCATAAACTTCGCCACTTTGATCTTTTCCAAGCAAATTTCCTGCACCACGGATTTCCATATCTTTCATGGCAATTTTAAATCCTGAACCAAGCTCAGTAAAATCGCTTATAACCTGAAGTCTTTTCATTGCAAGTTCAGAAAGCGCCTTATTTTCCGGATAAAAAAGATAAGCATACGCCTTTCTTCCGCTTCTTCCAACACGACCTCTTAACTGATAAAGCTGACTTATTCCGTACATATCAGCGCGGTCAATAATTATTGTATTTACGTTAGGAATATCAATTCCGTTTTCAATGATTGTGGTAGCAACAAGAATTTGGAATCCGCCCATTTTAAATCTTCTGAAAATATCGTCAAGTTCTTCAGAGGACATTTGTCCGTGAGCAATGTCAATCATCATTTCTGGAACAAGCTGCTCAAGTTTGTGGCGAGTTTCTTCAAGAGTTTCAACGCGATTGTGAAGATAAAAAACTTGTCCGCCACGTGCAACTTCACTTCTTATGGCGCGCGCAACTTTTTCGTCATTATAAGGTTCTATTGCAGTTTCAATTGCCTGACGATTTTGTGGCGCAGTTGTTAAAAGAGACATATCGCGAATTTTTAAAAGACTCATATGCAAGGTACGAGGAATTGGAGTGGCGCTCATTGCAAGGCAGTCAATATTGTGTTTTATTGTCTTAAGTTTTTCCTTGTCTTTTACGCCAAAACGCTGCTCTTCATCAATGATTAAAAGTCCAAGATCCTTAAAAATAACATCCTTTTGTATAACACGATGAGTTCCAATCAAAATATCGATTTTTCCCTGCGCAAGAAGAGAAAGCACTTTTTTTTGTTCAGCAGGTGAAACAAAGCGCGAAAGATGAGCAATCTGAACTGGGAAATTTTTAAAACGTTCACGGCAGTTTTCATAATGCTGCTCTGCAAGAATTGTTGTTGGCGCTAAAAATGCAACTTGTTTTCCGCCCATAACCGCCTTAAAAGCAGCCCGCATAGCAATTTCAGTTTTTCCGTAACCAACATCGCCGCAAATAAGCCGATCCATTGGCACAGGACTTTCCATATCAGATTTTATTTCCTGAGTTGCGCTAATCTGATCCGGAGTATCTTCGTAAGGAAAAGCCGCCTCAAATGCAAGATTCCATTCATTATCTTTAGGAAAAGCATATCCGCGAGAAGCCTTCCGCTTAGAATAAAGGTCAATAAGTTTTTCAGCAATTTCTTCAACCTGTTTTTGAACCCGAGCCTTTCTTGAATTCCAGGATTTTGACCCGATTCGATCAAGTTTTGGCGAAGAATTTTCGTTGCCAATGTAGCGCTGAACCATATTAACCTGCTCAATCGGAACAAAAACAAATTCTTCATCAGCGTACTCAAGTTTTATGTAGTCGCGCTCAGTTTCCAAAGCCTTAACTCGTTCAATTCCCTTAAAAACGCCAATTCCATAATTTACGTGAACAATAAAATCTCCTGGCGTAAGTTCCACAAAAGAATCAATCGCCTTAGAAGGAGTTCCCTTGCGAACTGATTTTGGAGTATTGCGCTTTCTGCCAAAAATTCCGTTTTCCTGAATTACAAGAATTTTTTCATCAGAAATTCCAAAACCTTCCGTTATGCTAAAAGGCAAAACCTCAACTGGAAAAATTTCAGGGTCAGCAGACGTTGTAAAATCTTTTATAATTTCACTAATTCTTAAAGACTGATTTTCGTTATCAGCAAAAATGTAAATGTGATATTTTTGACTTTGAAGTGACGAAAGCTGCTCTTTTAAATAATTAATGTTTCCAAAAAAACTTACGCTCGGCTCGCTGTGCAAAATGATTTTATTTTTAGAAAATTTTAATTCAGAATCCTCGATTGTTCTAAAACAAAAAGAATTTTTATGCACAGAAAAAATTTTTTCAAAATTAAAAAGCATCACAGAAGGCGGAAAAACTGGAAAATTCTGACGTGCAATTCTGTAACAGTTTGTGTATTCACTTAAAATCGTCTGTTTGGCGTTTAAAGACCTGTCAAAATCAAGGTAAAAAACCGCAGTTTCTTCGCTAATATAGTCAAAAAGAGAATAAGATTTGTCCCAAAGAAGACCATAAAAAAATTCTTCCCCTTCGCTCTCTCTTTTTACATAAAGTTCCTCTAAAAGCCGCTCAGCTTCCTTTTTTGCATTTTCAGTAAAGGCAAGATGTACCTGCTCATCTTCAAAAGATTTTTTTATTTCTTCATCAAAGCCATCATCTGAAAAATCATCACCTGAAATTTCTGAAGTCTCTGAAATCGCAGAAGTCTCTGAAGCAACTGAAGTGCCTGCAAAATTTTCAGATTTTTTTTCATTTGCCCCCAAAGTTGAAGTTTTCTTTTTTAAATCATACTCGCCAAAATTATTTATAATTCCCTTTTCATCGCTTTCCTTAAAAATTTTTTCCAGTTTAGAGCAAAGTTCATCATTCCAAATCAATTCCTTCATTGGATAAACTAAAATTTCTTCCAGCGGATTTTTTGAAGCCTGACTTTCAATTTCAAAATATTTTATGTTTTCAATCCGATCAAAATCAAAAAGAATTCTTACTGGAAAATTTTCCTGCGGCATAAAAAGGTCGAGCACTTCGCCACGCAAAGCATATTCACCTTTTACACTAACTTTTGGAACCCGCGTGTAACCAAGCGAAGAAAATTTCTTTGCAAGAGATTCAGGATCTTCTTCACTTCCTTTTTTTATTTTAAAACAAAGTGAATGCAAATATTCTGGCGGAACAAGAGGACTTAAAAGAGAACGTTCGGTTACAATAAAAATACGCGGCTTGTTCTTTATAGAATTTTTAAAAGTCATCTTTGAAAGAACACCGCTTCTTTCGCCAAAAATTGCTGAACCAACTGCGCTCGGTCTGTAAGGAAGAGTCTGCCACCACTTTAAGTTAAAAATTTCAGTAGTATCGCCTAAAACTGTATTCAAATCGCTTTCAAATTCATCAGCTTCTTTTTGCGCTGGGCAAATAACAAGAATATCATTTTGGAAACTTACAGGATGAGAACTTTGCAGCCTTGCAATCAAATTGACCTTTTGTCTTGAAAGAAATTCTTTTATAAAAAACGCCGGCAAACTGCCCTTTAACCCGGCAATGTCAGTTTCTTCGTTAGAAAAATCCTCTCCACCCAAAAATTTTCTGTCAGCACAGGAAACCGCCGCATTATGAAATTCGCTCCACGAAGAAATAAGTGAATACAAAGAATTTGTTGATTTTGTTAATAATGAATTTGACATAATTTACCGATAATGTATAAAAATAAATTTTGGAGAAATTACTTTGAACCGTAAATTTTCACTGATTATAGCTTTTTTACTAAGTTTTGCCCATATAAGCATTTTTTCGCAAATTTCTGCAAATTCTGTAGCTTCTGCAGATTCCGCATCTGGCGCAGAAGAGTCAAATTTTTCTAGTGCAGAAGTAAGCATAAAATTTTACGACAGAACAATTTATTATTCGGGCAACAGTTCTGACAATCCGATTTACGTGCGCGTTACAATCGTAAACAACGGCTCGGAAACGCTACGATTTAAATTTGCAGAAGACAGAATGTTTTCGGTTGATTTTGTTGGATACAATTTCAAAAACGCACAACTTTCCCTAACAGATTCCCTTGTTAGAAGACGGACCACAAATCAGACAGTTTACTACAGAGAAATTGCTCTTGAAAAAGGCGAAGAATATTCTTTTGTAGAAAATTTAAGAGATTATCTTCAAATTAATGAACCTTCAATCTACTACATTGAAGCAAAATTTTACCCAGAACTTTATAAAAACAAAAATATCTCAAGTTCATCAAACCGACTCAGCCTTGAAATTCGCCCAAATCCAAGTGCAGCAGCATCTTCGGCAATTCCAGTTGAATCAAAAACTTCTGTAATTTTGCAGCCACAGGAAATCAGCCCAGACAAAGTTGTGGAGCAAACAATCATTGCCCGCCAAAAATCACTTTGGGATCAATTTTTCCTTTATCTTGAACTTGAAGAAATGATAAAACACGATCCTGTTCGCTCAAGAAAATATTTAATTTCAAGTGCGCAAGAACGCATCGAAATAATAAACACTTACAAAGCAGATCTTATGCTCAGCAGAATTGATTCAGATATTGTTGCAATTCCATTAAAATTCAAAATCGAAACCACAACTTATTCTCAAACAGAAGGAAATGTAAAAGTTCTTGAATGGTTTAACAACGGAACTTTCCTTGAAAAAAAGCGCTACACTTACTATGTGCGTCAAAGAGACGGAATTTGGCAAATTTTTGACTACACGGTCGATAATTTGGGAACAGAATAATGGAAACAAAAAAAGCAAAATATTTCTGCGAAAACTGTGGCTCCGAAGTTGGCGCAAAGGCAAAATTCTGTCCTCACTGCGGAAAATTTTTTGCTGCAGTACGATGCCCAAAATGCGCATTTACAGGAACAGTAAAAGACTTTAAAAGCGGTTGCCCAGTCTGTCACTATGCAATGACAAAATCTGATCTTTACGGCGATGAAGACGAAGAAGACACCCTTGACGGCAGAAAACACAAACTTTCGCACAAATCAAAACGCTCAATAAAAAAAGCCTTTGATTCCTACGAAAGCAAAAGTAGAAAAAGCAAAGTAAGCCAGGATTCGCCAACGTGGGTTTTAGTAAGCAGCATTTTAGTGATTCTAGCACTTTTACTTATGATATTTTTTAGGTGCAATCAGAATTAAAAATAAAAATCAGATTAAAAATCAACCTCAAACAGTGTAAACAAAAAAAAACTGCCTTAGAAAAGCAAAATGCAAATCTAAAGCAGTTTTTTTTATGCCCGAAACCTGACTTGAACAGGCACAGCTTGCGCCACTAGTACCTGAAACTAGCGTGTCTACCAATTCCACCATTCGGGCAAATCTTGAACGATTTTATAAAAAACAAAATATCCTGTCAATAGACCGTTTTACGCCGATTTTCGAGCGTATTAAGATTATTTTTACTTTGGAGCAAATTTTTTTA
>CAZXCR010000032.1:0-3375 GCA_964639315.1 uncultured Treponema sp.
CCTTTTCAAATCGCACAAAATCTATAGGGTCAAAATTATCAAGTTCAACAGCACTATTTTGCTGGGCAAAAAGACAAAGTGAAGCAAATGAAATTACTGCAAATAGAAATATTTTTTTCATAACCTTCTCCAGAAAATCAGCCTTTTACGATTTTTTTTCAGCAAGTTTATCCTGTTTTTTTAAGTAACGCACCTGCTTACGTTCCGCTCTTCTTTGCCCCGAAGATTTTTTTCTTTTAGAAGTTTTATTTTTTTTGACTTTTACCCGCGCATTGAAGGTAGTAATATTGCGCTTCATAAAAAGAAAGTATCCAAGTAATCCGGCAAAAATACAAATTCCAATCAAACTTAAAAGACCTGTCCACTTCCAGCCCTTTGTTCCGTCCCAAGGCAAAGGAATATTCTGACCAAAAAAACTCGTTACCAAAGTTGGCAGCATCAAAACCAAATTCCAGGCAGTCATTGTTTTCATTACAATGTTCAAATTGTTACTCAAAACTGAAGCAAATGCATTGTTCATTCCTTCCATAATGTTTGAATAAGTGTCGGCCATTTCCATAGCCTGGCGGTTATCAATTTCAACGTCGTCAATCCAATCCTGGTCTTCATCATCAAGCTTTAAAACCTTAGTTTTCCTCATTTTTTCAAGAAGCATCTGATTGCTTTTAAGAGAAGTGCTAAAGTAAACAAGTGATTTTTGAATATTCAAAAGCTGAATAAGTTCGTGATTCTGTACGGAACGAAGCATTTCGCTTTGAATCGAGGTTGCCCTTCTGTTCAGTTCCTTAAGATAGCGCAAAAACATAACATCAGCTCTTGCCATAAATCTAATACAAAACGCCGGAAAGTCGTTAAGCGAAAGTTCCTTAATTCTATTGGCTGCAAAATCCTTTAAAACCTCGCAGTCAGTCCAGCAGATTGTAATAAAAAACTGACCTGTAATAATAATTCCCAAAGGTGCCGTAAAGTAACTTACATCGTCTACGGGCGAAAAAACCGGCAGTTTCATAATTGCCAGAATGTAATCGTATTCTTCGTTGCGTTCAATTCGCGAAAGTTCGTCTGGGTCAAGAATATCAAGCATATTTTCAGGGTCAATTTTGTATTTATCCTGAAGATTCTGAATGTCATCTCTTGTTACGCTTCTTGCATCAACCCAAGTTTTTTTAGAAGAATCGAGTTCTTCTTCGCTTTTCTTTACAAGTTTTCCGTCTTCTTGCTGCCAATATGTAACCATTTTTTTCCCTTCAAAATCAAACTAAGAAAATCTTTTTGACCATTATTTTTAATGATTTTTAAAAGACTTTCCTTAAGGTTAGCGGCGCAAAATGTCCGCACAAAAAAAATTATTACAGCGCAAATTATTAGAATTTTTCCGTAAAGTTTAAGGATTTTATTTTTTAGAGATTCAATTTTAAGAAAAAGAGACAGGCAAAAAACTAAAATTTAAAAACTTAACGGAGCGCTGCTTCTTATAAACCTATGCTTGGGACCAGATCCACCGTCCATACAACGCCTCCGTAAATTAAAGTTTTTAAAGTTTAACAAACTTATTTTTTAAAGAGCAAAAAAATTCTTCCGTCAAAAATTCAACAGGGAAGATTTTAGATTTTAAGTTGTCCAGTAAAAAATCAACTTTCTACTGGACAACTCAAATCATTTTATCAAAATCCAATTCTCAAGGCAAGTTTTTAACAAGTTTTATCAAATACAAAACCACGTAACGCTGTAAAGCCGGATGATTTTTTATTTTCATCATTGAAGGCGAATCTACCAAAGAAGATGCAAGGCTTTCTACGCGTTCTTGTGTAAAAGATTCACTTTTTATGGTGCGCAAAACTTTTCTTAAATAATCGCGGATTAAAGAATCAATATCTTCCCGAAGATTATCGTAATTTTCCTTACCGATTCTGTCGTTCCATTCGTGCATATAGCCCTTTAATTCTCTGTCCATAGTTGAATTTTCAGGCACATAAATTTTTTCCAGAGCAGCCGCCGCATTTCTAAGTTCTTTTTTATGATTTGATTTTTGACCGTAAACTACTTCTTCATTATTCTTTTTCTTGAACTTTTCTTCCTCAGTTTCTTTTTGATCAAGAATATCATTTAGCGTTACAGAAGAAATTTCTGACTGCTTTTGCTTATCGTCCTTCTTTTTTGGTTTTTTCATAAAGAGTGAAATAATCCACGAAATTACAGGAATTGTGTACCAGAACGGAAGTTTTATTCTTGCGTCAGTATAAATTTCCTGCCTGCTTATCATAAGAAGTTCGCTGTACGGAATAAGAGTGCCGTTTCTAAACAAAGAAAGTTTTCCTGGCGTTTTGTCTTCATAAGCAACAACCGGCAAAAACGAAGCATTTAAAAGCGCATACAAAATAGGATTCGAATCTCTTACTTCGCGCTCAAGGCAGGCTTCAAAAGCGGGACTTTCCTTCATTTCTGGAAGTGTTTCAAAAGCTAAAAGACATTTTGTCCATTTTTTAGAAATTGAAGTTCTAATCAGAGTGCGCGAATCATTGCAAAGTTTTATAACAAGACTCATAAGTTTTTCTTTGCGGATATAATATCCTTCAGTATCATTCACTTTAAAAATCAAAAGTAGCGGCATTTGGTTTCCTACAGTTTCCTGAGAAAGCCGCGTAAGATGCTCTTTTAGTTCAGCTTCGGTGTACTGGTCAACCAAAAGAACCCCTGTACCGTCTTTAAATTTTATAATATCGCTCCAGTTAAAATAGTAAGGCGGATTCAGCATCAAAGAATCAAGAATTTTAAACGCATTTTCCTTTTGAAGTCGTTCGGCAGTTTTTGATTTATAAAATGATGTGGCAAGTTCAATAATTGCAACTGACTGCAAAAGACTTATATCTTCGCTCGTGTAATCTTTTAATTTCTGATAATCCTGCTTCAAAAAGTAACAAAACTGACTCCAGTAAAAAAAAGTGTCGCCAGAAGTTTGCAGCTGATCCAGTGCAGCAATTGGATTTTCACAAAAAGTCTGAATAAAACTCTTTATTGAAAGTTCCTTGCCCGGATTTGAAACACAAAGTTTTTTCTGAAAATAATCGTGACTTTCTTCCTTTTGCATAAGAGAATGAACCTTACGCAAAGCAATATTCACCAAATTCCGCATTGGAAAAAGTGACGGAAACAAAAGCGACGGTAAATCCTTTGAAAAATCTATGCAGTAAAAGAATTTATCATTTAAATCTTCTTTTTCCAAAAGTCTGTAAATAATATCTGCCGCATTTTCGTGCGTAACAATGTTCTGAGGAGCGCTTTTTTGAATATCAGCAAGTACAGGAAATGGAATCGAAACATTCTGCTCAATATTTTTATAAACTGAATTAAAGTGTTCTATATAGAAAGGAACTA